>DOFA01000174.1 GCA_003532195.1 Clostridiales bacterium | reverse complement strand
CAATGGTTTCAACTTCGTCCAGACCCATCGGCAGCCCGGATACAAAGCCTTTGTACCCGCCCGGGAATACCGGCAGAAAGACGCGGCTTGAACGCAGGTCGCGCAGGCAGGCTGGAAAGACGACCCGAATATTCGGCATGAGTTCATGGGCAAGAACCAGTCGGCGCCCCTCGTGACTGATGAAGGTTAAACTAATCCGCACGTCGCTTTGCTGACGCATTTCGATATCCACGCACAGATATGAGGATTCTGCCCATAAAGCGCCGCCCGGGCAGGGAAAGCGAAGGACAACGGCGCCGGACTCGCAGGTAATTGGAATTGCGGATTTTACCGGAATCTCAGGTTGCATCGTCCGATTTCTCCAAACTCGCGTTGTCGAGGACCATGCGGCCGCAATGCCGCGCCCGGACCTGGAGTTCTTCGCCGCCGGCGCTGCGATTGCCGGTAAAGGTCAGTCCGTCGGCATGGCTGCAGTCGATCGCATAAGAGCCGTGGAACAGGTTGTCGCGAACGGCTATATTCCGGTGATAATAAGGCGCCTGGTTAGTAAATTCAAATTCCGGAGCGATTTTGATTTGCGGCCCGGCGGCACTGCAGAATTCACAATTGGAGATGCACGCATCGGTGAGCGGACTGGATTCCCACCATGTTCCCACATCGCCGGAAGCGAGTATGGACAGGTGATCATTATAGAAACGGCAGCGGTCAACCAGGGTTTTCGCCCGGGTTTGCAGCCGCATGGTCCCCCGGTACTTGCCGAAATCGCAATCGAGAACCTCGGTTTGTGCTTGCGCGGTCAGGTTCTCGGCGACATCACCGGCCGCCACACCCGAGGCGGACCCATCGAGGAGTACTTCCATGATATAAGGGCCGACGGCGCGCGCTGCGAGCACCAGGCGTTCACAGATTTCTTCCCGTGTCCGCCCGCGGCAGAAGGCGAGCGTTTCGCCCGGGCAAACCATCCCGAAGGAAACGCCGATCTGCGAACGGCCGTAATCAAGACGGATTGCGCCGCCATTGACGGCGGTCACTTCGCCGAAATTGCCGTGGACGTTCAGGCAGTCGTCGAGCATGCTTTCCATGCGGCAGCTTTCCATACGCAGCTGGCCAAGGCAGTTGAACGTGTGCACGGCGTCGGCGTTGTTCGATATCAGTCCCGCGGATTTTTCATCGGTAAACATGTCGAAATGGCGAAGTGTGATATTCTCGCTGTGCATCCCGATAAACGCCACGGACGCGCCGTGCAGAATCCGTACGTTTTCGACCAGCACATCCCGGCAGTTGAGCGCTGTGAAGGAATTCTTGTCGCGCTGCTCATGGGTAATGACCAGGTCGTATCCGGATTTCCAGGATTGGGGGAAATCGCCCGTCAGCACGACGTTTTCGCCGTCCCGGGCTGCGTGCAGGTGATGGATCGGCAGGGGAAGCCGATACGGCGGAATGTGGATTTCATCGCCGATCAGGGCGAGGATAAGCTCAAACGGCGCGGTGGTCAGCGTTTTGCGGTCGTACAGCTGGAGCAGGAGGTTGTTTTCGTTCAGGTAATTTTCCCAGGTCGTGCTTGTGGCGACCAGATAACCGCCGTCCATCCGGTATGGAAAGCGGTCGTGGATCTTCATTTTCAGGCGGCCCGGCGTAAAATCGAGGATCTCCGCCTGGGTATAAAAAGGGCGGTCATAATCGATCAAGAAATTCTTCAGGACGACATTTTGGCAGTTATCGAGAATAAAAGGTGTGATCCGGCCGTGAAAAACCAGCCGGGCGCCATTGAAGTCAAACGTGACATCCGTCAGGTCCTTCAGCAGAAAAGCGACCCGCAGATGATCCAGGCACGCAGGCGATGGCGCGCGATAGGCGGGTTCGGTTGTGAAGACGGCCTCATCGAGATAGAAATGGTACTCGGGCTTGTCGCCCAGGTACCGGGTATTGCTTTGCCACTTCAGGCCCTTTTCAAACAAAACGGTATTCACAGCACATGCCCCCTGATCATTCGGCCTCTATCTGATCTTATAATCTATACCGGCTGATCTGTCAATATAATACAATCAATTATGACAACTAATTGTCAATCAATAAGCAATAAATCAAGGAGTGATCCGGGGCCTCATATAGCTGGTGACAAAACGGGTCTTGTCAAGATGCGGCTTAACTTCATCGTACAGGCGACTGCACACCGAGGTATACAGGATATCGATGACCGTCATCTGGGCGATGCGGGAGCTCATGGCGCCGCTCCGGATCATCGTTTCCGTGGACGAGCTGAACAGGTTGATGTTCGCGACCGAAGCCAGGCTGTTCTTGCCGTACTTCGTGATCGAGATTAGCGTGGCGCCGGTCTTCTGGGCGATATTGGCCACGTTCAGGATATCGTAGGTTTCGCCGGAGTGGGAGATAATCACGGCCACGTCCCCGGGAGTCAGAGAACTGGCGGAAAGGATCTGCACGTGTGCCTCGGCGCTGGCGATGCCTGTTTTGTAGATGCGCAGGAACTTGTTCTGTGAGTCCAGCGCGACGATGCCGGACGCGCCCACACCGTAAAAGTCAATGCGCTTGGCCTGGCACAAGGCTTCCACGGCGGCTTCCAGGCTTTTGACATCGAGGATCGCCATCGTTTTTTCGATCGCTTTCATATTCGTCATGCAGACATTGCGCATGATCGATTCGACACCGTCGCCCGGACGCGTGTCATCATAGCTGATTTCCTTCGGGGAAAGCATGATGTCGGCGGTCAGCATCCGGCAAAGGTCCTTGTACCCAGCGCAGCCGATCTTTTTGCAGAACCGGATGACCGAGGAGACGCTCGTTTTGCAGGCAGCGGCGAAATCTTCGATCGACAGCCGGATCACTTCGTTGGGAAAATCTATGATAAAGGAAGCGATCAGTTTTTCCTTGCCGGACAGGGAGTCAAAAATTTCTTTAATCAGCAGGAGGCATCGGTTATTTTCTGGCATCTTCATCCCATCTCGCCGTCATCTATTGAATTAATACTAGAAGATAGACGGAGAGTTGTCAACATATTTGTCATTTTTGCCGATATTTACGGATTGCACTGATTCAGATGAGCCGACTAATATGGAAATAGAAGTACCATAAAAGATTAAATATATTGACAATAAAGTATCATATCAGTATAATCCAAGCGACGTGAAATCATATCAGATTGATGAGGTGAGCCGGTTGGCAAAATGCAAAAGATCGATACTGGCTATCCAAATTTATACCATTTTTATATATCCCGGCATGTTAAAATAAATTGTACAGCAAGGATTATCATGAATGATTTGATGGGAGAGAAATCCTGATGAGCTTTATGTTCCACCCCTATCCTTATGCCGACCCGGAGGCCGTGAATAAGATCGAAATACCTGAATCTGTCAAGCGAACGCTGGCCGTCGGCCTCGAGGCTGTCGCAGGACAGTTGTTGAAGCTATTTGCCGGCGGCAAACGGCGGATCGGCATCGACCACTATCCCGGTTCCGATCTGGAAAGTCTCATCAGCTGCATCGCCCAGCAAGCCGGCGGTCAGAAAATAATTTTTATTGATGCGCTCTCCCTGCTGAAAAGCGATGCGGAGATAACGGAAATTGTCCGTCCCTGTCTGCCGGAAGACCGCGATCTCGACCCGGTTCTGCTGTATGGCGTGCGCTACCGCGGCGGTTACCGCGGCTTGCAGGACACGGCGAAAGTCGGGGCGTTGCGGGAACAGCTGGCCAGGACGGACATTCCGGTGGTCGTCTACGGGCACGGCGCTTTAGGCGAGGATCTGCGCGGCGAATACGACGTTCGGGTCTGGATGGATGTAACCCCGCGGACCGCCATTTTAAATTTTAAAAGCGGGCGCTTCTGCAATCTCGGCACGGCGCAGCCCCTGGCTTACAGCCTGTTGATGCGCCGCAATTACTATGTTGATTTTGAGCTGGCCATGGAACTGCGCTGGGATCTGCTCCGGAATCAGGAACTGGATTATTACATCAGCGCCGATGATCCGGCAAAGATGAGCCTGCTGCCATCCGGCGCCCTGCTTGATTTGTTCGAAGCGCTGAACGCCCGGCCATTTCGCTGCCGCCCGGTTTATCTCGAGGGCGTCTGGGGCGGCTTCTATTTCCACCGGCTGCGCAAACTGCCGCCGGCAATGCGCAACTGCGCTTGGATCTTCGACATGATTCCGCTCGAAGTCTCCATCGTCGCCCAGGCTGACGGTTTTGAATTCGAAGCGCCGTTTTTCACGTTTGTCCAGGCCATGGGCGAGAAACTCCTCGGGCAAAAGGCTTATGAACAATTCGGCGGCTATTTCCCGGTCCGGTTCAATTATGACGACACTTACCACGCGTCCGGCAACATGTCGATCCAGTGCCACCCGGACGAAGTCTATGTCGTGGGGAACCACGGCGAGCTCGGGCGCCAGGACGAAAGCTACTATGTGTGCATCACCGGCCAGGGCGCGAAGACCTATCTGGGTTTTCAGGCGGAGACCAGCTGCGCCGAATTCCTCGAGCTGGCCAAACGCGCAGAAAAAAGCGCGGAGCTGATCGAATATGGACGCTATATCAACGCCATTGAATCAGTACCCGGCACACAGGTCATGATTCCGGCCGGCACCGTGCACGCTTCCGGCCGCAATCAGGTGATTCTCGAAATCGGCAGCCTGACAATCGGTTCTTATACGTATAAGCTTTATGATTATCAGCGCATCGATCCACAATCCGGCCGACCCCGCCCGATTCATCTGAAGATGGGCGAAGCTGTGCTGCGCGGGGAGCGCACCCGGGAATGGGTGCAGGAAAACCTGATCAACCACGGCGGCATCGTCCGCAGCGGCGAGGGCTGGCTGGAGAAGATCGTCGGCGAGCATGATCTTTTATATTTCTCCCTGCGTAACCTCGTCTTTGAAAAAACGATCGAGGATGATACCGGCGGGCTGTTCCATGTGCTGGCGCTGGTGGACGGGGAAAAGGTCCGCGTCGAGTCTGTCTCGGATCCGCAGAAGTCATTCACGATGAACCTGATGGATATCGTCGTTGTACCGGCCAACCTGGGCCGCTACCGGATCGTCAATCTGGGCGTCGGAACGGTGACCGTGCATAAAACGCGCCTTAAGGACGATTGATCATGGGCAGGAACAAGGGGGATTGGTATGGAGCTGAGAAAACCTAAGGCTGGCCTGCTGCTGATCGGCGCCCAGCGGTTCACCGCGATCGGCGAAGGCAGCGCCCGCGGCAGCTACAGGCAGCGCAAGGCGAACGAGGCCGACTGGATGGCGGCCGAAGCTGGCGAACGATTTGACGTCGTTTTTCCCGGAGTGATCTATGGGCTGGAAGATATCAACCGGGCCATCGACCAATATGTCTTCGAAAAAGTGGATTTTGTGCTGGCAATCTATCTGTCCTGGTCGGAGGATTTTACCTGGGCGCGCTTTCTTCGCGACATGCCGCCGGTACCGATCCTCTTTGCCCACCGGATGCGCGACAGCGTGACGCTAGGCGATACGCATGACGAAGACGAGTTTTGCGAATACCTCTGTTGCGGCGGCCTCGTTGGTGCGCTGGAAGCGTCCGGGGACAATGCCCGCTGGCAGCGCAGCCTGTTCGAAACGCAGATCGGCACCTGGGACGAAGTTCTGGTCCGCGCGGTTCAGTTCGGGAACGCAGCCCGCGCCCGCGCTTTGCTGCGGCAAAGCCGGGCTGGACTTTTAGCCAGTTATAATGAAGTGATGTGGTCGACTTACGTCGATCCCTATCTGGTATTCATGAAGGCCGGACCGGAACTTGGCTTCTACTCGGTTGCGGAACTGGAAGATTGCGTCGGCGAAATTTCGCCGGAATTGGCGCGGCAGACGGCCAACCGACTGTCGGCGGCTTACCCGCTAAATCCGGATGTTGATGAAGAAAAATTTCTCGCCTCCGTACGCGCAACCCTGGGCCTGGAGTTGCTGGCGCAAAAACACCGCCTCGACCTGCTGGTCCTGAACGACATCGACCCGATTCTCTTGACGAAAATCGGCCTGCGCCCGGGCTTCTATCCGACGAATCCGGATGTCAGCTGCGTCATTGTACCGGAGGGGGATGTCGGATCGGGTCTCGCGGCCTATATGCTCAGGCTCCTGACCGGAAAAACCGTGCATTACATCGAGCCGTTCCATATCGACCTGCCGTCCGACACCTTCGAGGGCGGACATGCCGGACCCAACGACTACACCCATCCGGACGGCCGCACCAGGATCGCGCGCGATGTGCGTTTCGCGAAGACAAACTATAAATACGCGGGCGCGCCGTTCATGTGGCATGTTTTTCCGCAAGGCGTGCAAACAATGGTGCATGTATCCCAGCATGGCGGCGGATTTATCCTGACCGCGGCGCTCGTCGAGTCGCTTCCGACCGAGATGCATCTGGCTTCTTACAGCCACGGACGATTCCGGATGATCGGCCAGAGCTGCCGGGATTATTTCGGGAAACTGCTGCAGACCGGCGTCACGCAGCACTTTGTTCTGGTTGAAGGTGACGTGATGAGCGAAATCCTTCAGCTTGGGCGGCTGCTGGATTTTGAGACGCACGATCTGGGCCGGGGATGATGCTTTGTGTCTGAGCTAAAGAATCAAGGCCAGGAACAAGAGATTATTGTCCTGGATGTCGGCGGTAGTTTTATCAAACGCGCCCGTTTTTCAGCTGATAACAGCGCAGACTGCAGCACGGACTACAGGGCTGCTTGCCTCGTGAATCGTGTCTTGGAAGCTCCGCTGCCGATTCGCGAATCGGGAAGCTGTGAGGAAATCCTGACTGCGCTATTTGCCTGTGTTGAACAGAGTCTGCCTGCCGACTGCGTTTGCCTGAGCACGCCCGGCCCGATGGATTTTACAACCGCCACCAGCCACATGAAGCATAAATTCAAGTCGCTTGAGGGGTTCTCGCTTAAAGCAGCTCTGGAGGAGCGGTTTGCCGGGATACGATTTTGCTTTGTGCACGACGGCGTCGCATTCCTGTTGGGCGAATTGCAATTCGGCGGGCATTTTGGCGGGCAATTCAGCGGGTGTGCCGCCGGCATGCGCCTGGCGGGTGTGATGCTCGGGACAGGACTTGGCTTCGCGATGAGCGACGGCTGCCGCGTGCTGGTCAACGCATCGCGAACACCAGCCTGGCCGCTGTGGGACACACCTTACCGGGAGGGCATCGCGGAGAATTACGTCTCCGGATCGGCCTTGCGCACAGCGTACGCCCGCGCAGCCAACCGGGATATCGATGTCCAGGAGATCGCGGAACGCGCCCGCGCCGGCGACCTGATCGCCGCGGGGGTATTTACCGCGATGGGCGAGGCTTTGGGAGAAATGCTGGCGGAGCATGTCCGTAAACATGACATCGATGCGATATCACTCGGCGGCCAGATCTCAAAATCAGCGCCGCTGTTTATAGGACCCGTGCGGTCGCGGCTGAATATACCGGTAGCACCTACCAGTCACCCCGACGATGCCGCCCTCTACGGGGCATATTATTTTGCCCGCCATGGCGAATCCTGCCTGAAGCAGATCTGATTGAAGAACAGCACCTGGTAATTGATATGCGTTCAGCGCGGCAGATCTGTAACGCCGCCGCCGGAAAAATCCATGCTCCGGGCGATGGCCGGCATGTTTCCGGTTGCCAGGTCGATGGCGTAATCCAGCGTGAAAACTTTGCCATTGACGACGTTGATAAAGGTGCCGTAGGAGTATTCCTGATAAATTTTCTGGTTTCCGGATCCGTCAAATTGGATCCGGTAGAGTTCGTAGGCGTAAGCATAACGGCTCGAGTCCATAGTCGGATCGTAGACCGTGTAGAAAATTGTGTCTTTGCTGGAATTGAGGGAATAAACCGGCAGGGAGCCGGCTGCCAGAACCAGCTGGCTGTCCTGGCCGTCGATCCCGGCGATCTTGATGTTGCCTGAGGTATCCGTATAGATCAGTTTGCCGTTGCCGATGATGGCATAGTTGATTTTATCCGCCAGGATGGCCACCGATTGGCTGCCGTCCGGATTAGCCCGGTAGAAAGTGCCGTCCTGGCCGGTATAATAAAGCATGTTCTCGTAAATGATGCAATAGCCATTGAAATCGGTGACCAGGGTTTCCCGCGCACTGCCATCGGTGTTCGACCGGCAGATGGCGTAATCCTCTGCTTCGTAACTGGATTTGCTGATGTAGTAGAGCTTATTGTTATAAAGGCTCATGCCGTAACTGAAGCCATCGTAGATTTTTTCCAGGCTGCTGCCGTCCAGTTTCATGCGAAAGAGATTATAAGTCCCGTCGATGGTCGCGCCGGCATTGCCTGAGAAGTACAACCAGCCGTCACGAACGACCAGGGACCAGCCAAATCCGTCAAAAATACTGACCGTTGTCTGCGTCGCCTTATCAGTCTTGTAGATGTGTGCGGCACAGTTGGCATCGAAACTCGAATAGAATTGGTGCTGGCCGTCGTCAAAGAAATACTGGCCGTTGATGATATTGCCGAGGTCGTCCAGGTTGACACCCAGGGAGACTTTCGACGACTGGTCGTCTTCGGCGGCTGTGGTTTCGGTTGTTTTCAACTGGGTAGTCGCAGCGCTGGCAGCAGTAGTTGTGCTCTGCGGATCATCTTTGCC
>DOFA01000155.1 GCA_003532195.1 Clostridiales bacterium | reverse complement strand
ATGCGCATCGATCCAGACACGCTTGAACTGAAAGAGAAAGTTATTCATATCGGACGCGTATCCAAGACGGTCAAAGGCGGACGCAACTTCCGCTTTGCCGCCCTGGTGATCGTCGGCGACGAGAACGGGCATGTGGGCAAGGGGCTTGGCAAGGCGGCGGAAATTCCGGACGCGATCCGCAAGGGAATTGAAGATGCCAAAAAGAACCTGATCGAAGTTCCGATCAGCGAGAGCACCATCCCGCACGAAACCATCGGCCAGTTCGGCGCCGGCCGGGTTCTGCTCAAACCGGCCTCCGGCGGTACCGGCGTCATTGCCGGCGGCCCTGTCCGCGCGGTCCTTGAGTTGGCCGGCGTTAAGGATATCCGGACCAAGTCGCTCGGATCCAGCAACCCGAACAATATGGTCAACGCGACCATGGAAGGCTTGAAGAGCCTGAAATCTCCGGAGCAAGTTGCCCGGCTCCGCGGTAAATCCGTAGAGAACATCTTGTAACTGGAGGCGTGACAAATGACAAAAGTTAAAATCACCTTAATCAAGAGCACCAACAGTGCCAATCAAAAGCACAAGGCCACCGTGGCAGCCCTGGGGCTGCACCGGATCGGCCAGACAGTCGAGCAGGAAGCAACCGCCAGCATTCTCGGCATGGTTCAAAAGGTCAAGCATCTGGTCCGTTGTGAAGAAGCTTAAGGAGGATATGCTGTCATGAAAATCAATGAACTTAAAGCTTCTCCGGGAGCCCGTCCGGCGCCTTACCGCAAAGGGCGCGGCGTTGGCTCAGGCAATGGCAAAACTGCCGGGCGCGGCCATAAGGGACAAAACGCACGTGCCGGCGGCGGCGTCAGACCTGGCTTTGAAGGCGGTCAGATGCCGATTTACCGGCGCTTGCCCAAACGGGGATTCAATCACAAGCGGTTTGACGATAAACTGATTGCAATCAATGTCAGCGTCCTTGAACGTTTTGCAGAGGGCAGCGTCGTTGATGAAGCTGTCTTGAAATCATCCGGTGCCGTCAGTATGCCCAAAGTGAACGCGAGCATCAAGCTGATGGGCTATGGCGAACTGACCAGGAAACTGACCGTCAAAGTCACCGCTTTCACAGCCGGCGCCAAAGAGAAAATCGAAAAGGCTGGAGGAACGGCCGAGGAGGTATAAAGCATGTCCGGTATGTTCGATACCCTGAAGAATGCTTTCAAGATTCCGGACCTTCGCAAAAAGCTGATTTTTACACTGCTGATGCTGGTTGTTTATCGGCTAGGCGTCAAAGTGCCGGTGCCCGGCATCGACTCGGCGGCCTTCACGGCTTTAATTGACCGACTGGGCCAGCTGGGCAGCTTTATGGATATCATCTCCGGCGGCGCTTTCAAACAGGTTTCGATCTTTGCGATGGGCATCACGCCGTACGTCAATTCATCGATCATCATGCAGCTGCTGACCGTGGCGATTCCCTCTTTGGAACGCATGCAAAAGGAAGGCGAGGAAGGCCGCAAGAAGATCCAGCAGTATGTTCGCTACCTGACGATCGGACTGGCCGTTTTACAGGCCGGCGCCTACTGGTACGCTACCCGCCTTGCTTCAGCCAGCACCCTGCCGATGTGGCTGAACGCTATTCTGATCATCGTCAGCTTTACCGCCGGCACGGCATTCATCATGTGGATCGGTGAGCAGATCAATGCCTCCGGTATCGGCAACGGCATATCGATGATTATATTCGCCGGCATTGTCGCCCGCGGACCCAGCTCCGTCAAAGTCCTGTACAGCTATTTCCAACAATGGACGCAAACCAGCAATATCCTTGTGTCTGTGGGCGGCACGATCGTGGTTATTGCCGCTTTTGTCCTGATCATCACCCTGGTTGTCTTCGTTCAGCTGGCGGAGCGGCGAATTCCCATCCAATATGCCAAAAAAGTGGTCGGCCGGAAAATGTACGGCGGGCAGAGCACCTATCTGCCGATCAAGGTGAACCAGGCCGGCGTCATTCCGGTTATCTTTGCCATCTCCCTGGTCTCCTTGCCGTCAACGATCGTCTCCCTGTTTGGCGGAACGGGCAAAGTCGCTGTCTGGTTCACTAATTTCAGCAGCAATCCGCTCTATTACGTGACCTATGCCCTGCTGATTCTTGGATTCACATTCTTCTACTCCATGATCCAGTTCAATCCGATTGAAGTGGCCAATAACCTGCAGAAGAACGGCGGTTTCATCCCGGGCATCCGTCCGGGAAGGCCCACCTCGGAATTTATTCAGAAAACGTCCCGCCGACTGAACTGGTTTGACGGCATGTTCCTGATCCTGATCGTGTTGTTCCCGACGTTGATGAGTGTTATCACAGGTTTCGCGGGCATCTGGTTCGGCGGAACGGCGATCCTGATTTTGGTTGGCGTGGCAATCGACCTGGTCAACCAGCTGGAATCACAAATGGTCATGCGCCACTATAAAGGTTTCCTTGATTAGGACAGCCATGGCTGAATATCTGGGGTATCCGGCTGGCAGGCTGGATGCCCTTGTTCCTGTTCCAGGAGGGTTATGAAATGCAGGTGATCTTGCTAGGCCCGCCAGGATCCGGCAAAGGCACGCTGGCGACCGATCTGGTCGGCCTTTACGCGATCCCGCACATTTCAACCGGCGACATTTTCCGGAAGAATATCCGGCAGCAAACCAATCTGGGCCTGGAAGCCGCTCAATATATCAACAGCGGCGCGTTGGTGCCGGATCACATCACCATTGCCATGGTTGAAGACCGCTTATCGCAGCCCGACTGCAGCGATGGCTTTCTGCTCGACGGCTTTCCGCGCACCCGGCTGCAGGCCGAAGCCCTGTCTGTGATCATGAACCGGTGCCACAAGCCCCTGACAGCGGTTTTGAACATCTGCGTCCGGGATGAGATCATTTTACGCCGGTTGTCCGGTCGCCGGATCTGTTCCGTCTGCGGCCGCGGTTACAATGTCTTTTCCATGCCCCCGCACGCCGAAGGCATTTGCGATGATTGCGGCCAGCCGCTGACCCAGCGGGCTGATGATCACCCGGAAACCATCAGCCGGCGATTAAGCACCTATTATCAGCAGACACGCCCCCTCGTGGATTATTATGAAAAACTGGGCCTGCTGATCAACATCAATAATGAAGGCGATATCGCCAGCGGCAGGGAAGCCGCCCGTCAGGCGCTTGACGCCCGGATCGGGCGGTTGTGAGCGTCACATGGTACTGCTGAAAACACTGGCGGAAATCGGGATGATGGCTGAAGCGGGCCATATTGTCGCTGAAGTGCTGGAACTGATGGGCAAAATAATTGCCCCGGGGATCAGTACGCTGGATCTTGACCGGGAAGCCCGGGCGATCATCAGCCGGGCCGGCGCCACGCCTTCGTTTCTCGGATATGGCCAGCCGCCGTTTCCCGGCGCGATCTGCGCCTCGATCGACGCGGAAGTCGTTCATGGAATACCCAGCCGGCAGCGGATTCTCAAGGAAGGCAGCCTGATCTCCATTGATGTCGGCGCCTGTTTGAACGGATATCACGCCGATGCAGCCCGGACTTTTGCCGTTGGGGAAATAAAACCAGCGGCAGCAGATCTGATCCGGGTTACCGAGGAGTGTTTCTGGAAAGGCTTTGCACAAGCCATTCCCGGCGCACGGCTGGGCGACATTTCCGCGGCGGTTCAGCAGCATGCTGAGGCTCATGGCTATGGCGTGGTGCGCGAGCTGACCGGGCACGGAACAGGCCGCAGCCTTCATGAAGACCCGGACCTGCCCAATTTTGGCCGCGCGGGTCATGGTATGCGTCTGGAACCCGGCCTGGTTGTCGCGCTTGAGCCGATGATCAACTTGGGTACGCGGCGGGTTTACATACAAGAAGACGAATGGACGATCGTGACAGCCGACGGCCAGCCATCCGCCCATTACGAAAACACCCTGGCCATTCTGGCTGACGGGCCGGTCATCCTGACCCGGCTCTAACGAGGGTATGCAGATGAACAGCCAGGTGTTTGATATTATGCAGAACCGGGGGTTAGTCAGAGGTTCGGTTGTCCAGTCCAGGGCCGGACATGACCGATTGCAGGTTTTTCTGGTCCTGAAGGCCGACCGCGGTTTTATCTGGCTGGCGGACGGATCCGGACGCAAGCACGGGCAGCCTAAGAAAAAACGGGTCAGCCATGTGCGTCCGCTGGGCCAGCTGGACGATGCCGCGATTCTGGACCAGATCGATGGCCTGGGGGATCCCGGACAGCGTGACGCCGCACTGCGCCGCTTGCTGAACGACTATCTGGCCGCCAATCCAAAGGAGGAGGAACTCTAATGTCCAAAGAAGATACGATTGAAGTTGAAGGCATCGTCACAGATGCTTTGCCCAGCGCCGTTTTTAAAGTGAAGCTTGAGAACGGCCATGAGATCATCGCCCATATTTCCGGCAAGCTGCGCCAGAACTATATCAAGATTTTACCCGGCGATCGGGTGACCATAGAGCTGTCGCCCTATGACTTGTCGCGGGGCAGAATAACCTGGCGCGCCAAGTGAGGGTGCGGACAGCAGCCCGGCCGGGAGGGCGAACGAAAATAGTGCTTGATTTTATCGGGAAATCTGGTAAACTATCTTAGCACGCGCCTCGCGGCGTTTGTATTTAAATGCGCGCAAAATATGGCGCATCCAGGGGAGGATATCAGCATGAAAGTCAGACCATCCGTTAAACCGATCTGCGAAAAATGCAAGGTGATCCGTCGCAAAGGC
>DOFA01000031.1 GCA_003532195.1 Clostridiales bacterium | reverse complement strand
GCCGGGACATTGGCGGGATTCCTGCCGGATCCTGGATTATCTCGCCGAAAACCTGCCTCTGGACACGCCGCTGTCTCTGATGTGCCAGTACACGCCGCCGGCAGATCCGCGGCAGGTTGCGGAATTTCCGGAACTGCAGCGGCACCTGACGACGTTCGAATACCGGAAAGTGATCAGCCACGCCCTGGATTTAGGATTTAGCCGAATAATTGGTCAAGGACGGGAAGCAGCCCAGGCCAGCTATACGCCGGATTTTTCAGTTTTGCGGGACGACGGCGGACGCGATGCCCGAACTTGATTCAATGGGTTTTGCTCCACCGCGTGATGCAGCCCGGTATCATCCACATGGGTGTAGATCTCTGTTGTCGCGACACTGACGTGGCCCAGGATAACCTGAAGCGCCCGAATATCCACTTTGCCGTATTTATACATCAAGGTTGCGGCAGTGTGCCGCAGCTTGTGCACCGAATAACGCTTGGGATCAAGGCCGGCGGCGGCAATGTATTTTTTAATCAGGTACTGCACGGTCTTGGTGCTCAACCTCTGGCCGAGCCGGCTGATGAACAAGGCTTCGGGATTTTTCAAACCCGTGTGCGGCCGGACCGCGCGATACTGTTCCAAAGCATCCAGGCAGGCGCTGTTCAGGTAGATGGTTCTTTCTTTGCCGCCTTTACCCATAACCACCAGGGTATCTTCTCTGATGCTGGCCAGATTGATACTGCATAATTCTGACAAGCGCAGACCGCAATTCAAAAACAGGGTCAGGATACAATAATCCCTCGGCGTCAGTTCCGATTCGCCTGCTGCGGCCACAGCCAGAAGCTGCCGGCTTTCGTCAAGAGTCAGGTGCCGGGGCAGGTTTTTCATCAGTTTTGGCGATTCCAGTTCAATGGCTGGATTGGTCTCGAGAAGAAAAGCCTTGTTTTTCAGATAAGCGAAAAATGCCCGCAGCGCGGCGATTTTGCGGGCGCGGGTCGCCGGGCTGCAATGGCGGGTTTGACTGAGCCAGGTCAGGTAGCTGTAAAAATCGGTCAGTTTGATCGAGCGCAGGAAAGCGTCATCGATACCGTCAATGGAAATTTTCTCAAATTCCAGGTCAGCCGGCGCTAAATCGCGTTTCTGGCGCAGATATCGGAAAAAGAAAATCAAATCATAGCGGTATTCGCGAACCGTCAGGGGAGAGCGGNNCGTTCAAGCCAGTCGAAAAGCTGTACATCCGGCAAAAAACTCACCCCTCCAGTCGGCGGCCATTTTATTTATTATAGGGCTGGAATCCGGACCCGCGCAATGATATTATCTCACTAATATGTACCGCATGGATCCGCTATCGATGATTACCTGAAGATTAGCTGTTGAATTTCCTGCGGTTCTATGCTAGAATACACCACACAAATACAAATGTCCTCCGTGCAAGGACAAGACAAGGATGGCCTATATGCTCAGCAGAAAATTCAAAGTCGGAGTCATCGGCGGCACAGGTTATGTCGGCCAGCGTTTTCTCAGCCTTCTGGCCGATCATCCCTGGTTTGAGGTCAGCGTCATCGCCGCTTCACCGCGCTCAGCCGGCAAGACCTATCAGGAAGCGGTCGAAAAACGCTGGAAGATCGACGAACCGATGCCGAACCCGATAAAAAGCCTGATCGTCGAATCGGCCGACAATCTGGAGAAAATCTGCGCAGAGGTTGATTTCGTTTTCTGCGCCGTGGATATGAAAAAAGAGGATATCCGCAATCTTGAAGAAAAGATTGCCCGCCTGGAAACGCCGGTTGTTTCCAATAATTCAGCGCATCGTCTGACTCCGGATGTCCCGATGATCATTCCGGAAATCAATCCGGAACATGCCGGCTTGATCGATAGCCAGCGCCGGCGCCTGGGCACAACCCGGGGCTTTATCGCCGTCAAGCCAAACTGCTCGATCCAGAGCTATGTCCCCGCGCTGACGCCGCTTCTGGATTTTGGCCTGGAGCAGATCAGCGCCTGTACCTATCAGGCCATCTCCGGCGCCGGTAAAACTTTTACCGACTGGCCGGAAATGATTGAGAACCTGATCCCCTACATCGGCGGTGAAGAGGAGAAGAGTGAGAAAGAACCCCTGAAAATCTGGGGTGGTCTTGGAACCGGCGAGATCATTTTGGCTGAAAAGCCGGTCATCTCAGCCCAGTGCTATCGGGTCGCCGTCCAGGAAGGCCATACGGCAGCCGTATCGGTCAAATTCACCCGCAAGCCGGCCCGGGAGGAAATCCTGTCCTGCTGGGCTTCGTTTGCCGGTATTCCCCAAAAGGCCGGACTGCCTTCCGCGCCGCACCCTTTCCTGGTTTATCTGCCGGAATCCGACCGACCGCAGCCCCGCCTGGATTGTCTGTGCAACCGGGGTATGTCTGTCACAATCGGCCGCCTGCGTGAGGACCCGATTTTTGATTACAAATTTACCTGCCTGTCGCATAACACGCTGCGCGGCGCTGCCGGCGGTGCGGTACTGACCGCCGAACTTCTGGTTCATCAGGGCTATCTGACTTATCGGTGATCATTAAATCAATCGCACACGTTTGCTTGGCCGGGTATCTGGTCAGAAAACGTGAAGGAAACGGTGATAAAACAGCAAACATCATGGGATTGCCGGCGCCGACCGGTTGACTTCAGCCAAACATTCATGTTAAATTAAACTATGAACCGGGAAAACTGCATAT
>DOFA01000059.1 GCA_003532195.1 Clostridiales bacterium | reverse complement strand
CTTAAACCGGCTGCGGCTGGCGGTCACCAGATGCAGCCGGCGGCCGCATGTTCTGACCGGGGGCAGACGATCAGCAACGAATATTATACGATCTCCTTGGCGAACGGCAGGATTTTCATCCAGGATACCCAGACCGGCCGGCAGCTGCTCGATCCGGCGCTGCCTGTTTTCGGCGGCCTTGTCGTCAAGGACAGTGAAAACCAGGCCGCCAGCCCGATGGTCTGGACGCTAGTCCGCCGCACGGCCAGGCCGGTTCGCAGCACCCTGGAACTTGCCGGCCAAACCCTGGGGCATCCCGGCGTCAGATTGACCCTCTCGCTCCTGGGCGGCATGCGGCAGTTCAATGCTGATTTCCAGATCAGCAAAGATGCCACACCGCTGCTGACGACCTATATCGCTTTTCCCTTCGCCGCCCAGCGGGCTCATTTTACCTACGACGGGACCCTGTGCGCGCTTTCGCCGGCGGAGAGAATCCTGCCCGGCAGCTACAGCGACGTCCTGGCCGCCCACGGCTGGCTGCGCCAGGCGGACGCGGACGGGCAAACAACCGTTTGCAGCGCCCTCGATGGCTGCCTGTTTGCGTTCTCCGAACCACGCGACATCTACGTTTCGCCGGCGCACCGCTGTGTCAGTAAACCGGAAATCATGATCCATCCGGCGCCGACGGCGGAGCAATTCACCCGCGGCGGATTTTACGCCCTGATCGACTGCAATAATTTCGGTACGAATTTCACCGTTTCGAGTCCGGCGCAATGGCTGATGCGTTTTCGTTTCACGACCAGTCCCCGGGAGCCGGACGACACCTGGTGCGACGGTTTTGCCCGTCAGGTCCGGCAAGGGTTGACGGCTCTATTCAAACACCCGTCGCGATCTGGCTGCCTGGCCAAAAGCAGCCTGCTTGAATTGGCCGGCGATCCGGTATCGATGCTGTATTTACGATCCGTTGACAGCGGCTATCGGATGGCTTTCTGGAACCGGAACCATACCGGCGCCCGGTGCGAAGTCCGCTGGCTGGGCGAAACGCTCCGGCGGGCCTGCCGGACTGACGCCGTCGGGCGAAAAATCGCTGATTTGGCTTATGCCGGGAACCGCTTGACCATCGAATTGAAAAGTGATGAAATGATCTATTGTGAAATGGAGTGTGAAGAGCCATGATCATACAAACTGTAGCCGGGAAAAAACCAGCCTCAGAGATGGGCGTCACATCGACGCACGAACACTTTTTGTGGGATCAGCGGTGCTACCTGCCCCAGACGCCGGAAGAACTGTCTGAGCGAGCCTTTATGAACCGGAAAATCTGCATGCGGGACCTGGGCCGGATCCGTTATAATATGCATAAGCATATTGACAATATTGTCCAGATGGATGTGGACGAAGCGATCGAGGAAACCCTGGAATTTAAATATGCCGGCGGCCAGACGATCTGCGACTGTTCGGTTTATGGATTAGGCCGCGACCCCAAAGCGCTGGTAAAAATTTCTCAGGCGACGGGGATCAATATCCTGATGGGCACCGGGCTGTATATTGAGCGGTCTCATCCGGAATCGATGCGGCAGCTGACCCGGGACCGGCTGGCGGATCTGTTCACCGCCGAGATCGTCCATGGCGTGAAAGACACGGGCATCCAGGCTGGTTTCATCGGTGAAATCGGCGTTTCTACTTTTTCTGACCGGGAGCGGGAAGTGCTGGCAGCTGCCGCCATAACCCAAAAAAATACCGGCGCCGCGCTGGTGATTCACCAACCGGGTTTGAATAAGCAGGCCGGGGACATACTCGACTGGATTGCCCGCCATGGCGGCGATCTGGGGAAAGTGGTTCTGGGGCACAGCGATATCTTCGAAAATGACCTGCCCTATCTGGAAAGCAGCCTGAAAAGGGGCGCTGTGATCTCCTTTGACCAGTTCGGCATCGAAATTGCCCTCGATTATTCAATCTGGCTGCCGCGGGATATTGACCGGATTCGCGCTATCGCCAGGCTGATCGAGCGCGGATATGGCAAGCAGATCGTTCTTGGCCAGGATGTTTGCTTCAAAGCCTCCTACAAAAAATATGGCGGCTACGGTTATGCCCATTTGCTGGACCAGATCAGCATCCTCATGCGCCGGCAAGGATTTACCGGGGAGACCATCCGGCAGCTGCTGGTGGATAATCCGATGCGGGTTTTTGCCATGGATGAATAAATAGGACCAGTGGCCTGTCAGCTGGCGGGACGCCCGGTTTCAACGCTGTTATTTTGTAAGGAGAATTTATGCGGGATTGTGATCAGGACAATATAAGTCAAACCGTGGCGCTGCAGGCCTTATCAGCAAAGGATATCAAGCTGGCGATGGCCGTTTCGTCTTTTCAGGGGAATGAGCCGGTCAGCCGGCAGCAGGCAGATGTGGCAGGCGACCAGGAATATCGGCTTGAAAACGGGCCGGCTGTCTGGGACTGCGACTTCAAACTGGAACCGGCCGGGACCGGCGTTTATGACGCCGAAGCCAGCTTCCGGCTGGTCAAGGGTTCGGAGCCTTGCGGCAATGTCGCTGTTATGCTTGAAATTCAGGACTGGTCGCGGGACAACTATGTCCTGATGCCGGCGGCGGTGTATCAAGGCAACCGATTCCGGGCCGTCAAGACCAAATATCCGCCGTTTATCCATGACCACGACGGTATCGGACCAGACATGCCGGTGACCATCACCGACGTGCCGCGCTTAAACGCGGGAGCGGGTGAATCGGTGATACATTTGCGCTCCGGCGATATGGCTACGCCTGGCGTTGGCATTTATATGCCGGAACAGCAAAGCGGCTTGCTGCTGCTCAGCGAGTCGATTACGGCTTTTGGCTATACTGGCCTCAGAATAACGGAATCGGCTGACCGAGAAACAGCCTCGATAAGCCTGGAAGCGCCGGCTGTCCGCCGCAGCAAGTATACGATGGCGACCACGGCGGCACCGAGTGACGATAGCGGCGCTTCGTTCACGGCAGGCGATACCCTGGTTCTGCGTTTTCGGGTGGTTCTATTCGCTTGTGCCGATGTACCGGCCCTCTTTGACGCCTTTTTCGCTCAGCGCAAACAAGTCAGCGGTTCCTGGCACCTGACGCATCAGCTGCCTTTTTCCGCGGCTTACCGGATCATCGAGCAAAAATACAATGAAACCCAGTTTAATGAAGAAAAAGGCTACTACAAACAGTCGCCCGCCGGATGGGGAGGCATTTTCGGCGACTTTCAGCCGGGCTGGTGCGGCGGCGGCATGAGCTCACTGGCGCTGGCCTACAATGGCAATGAGCAGTCCCGCGAACGGTCGGGCTGCACCCTGAGCGCCATTTTCAGCTTTCTGCAAAACGAAAACGGCTTCATTATCCCGCTCTATTACCAGGGCCAGCAGTATGGCGATGATTTTTGCCACCAGGACCGGCAGAACGTGCTTCTGATCCGCAAAGACGCGGATGTCCTGACTTTCGCGGCCCGACATATCCTGCTCTGCCGCAAACGCCGGGAAGCGGTTCCGCAAGCCTGGCTGGATGGCCTGAAAAAGCTGGCGGATGCCTTTGTCCGCCTGTGGGAGCGGCATGGCCAGTTCGGCCAATTCATCGACATCGTCAGCGAAGAGATCCTGATCGGCGGCACAGCCTCCGGTTCGATGGTTCCCGGTGGCCTGGCTCTGGCCGGGCAGGTGCTGGACAATGTGAAATACCGGACTATTGCTGAAGAATCGGCAAAATATTACTACCGGCAGCACGTGCAAACCGGCCTGCTCAACGGCGGCCCGGGCGAGATTCTGCAAAACGCCGACAGCGAATCGGCATCCAATATGCTGGAATCATTCGTGATCCTTTACGAAACGACCGGCGACCGGCAGTGGCTGCCGATGGCCGAAGACACGGCCCGGCAGTGCGCCTCCTGGTGCGTGTCCTATGATTTCGTCTTCCCCGCGGCCTCGNNAGCGTATTCGCCAACGCCCAGAACAAGCATTCCGCCCCGGGATTCTGCACCTTATCCGGGGCGTCGCTGCTGCGGCTCTATCGTGCGACCGGCGACACGCGCTACCTCGAGCTGGGCCGGGAAGTCGCGCACAACATCACGCAATACCTGTCGCGGGCGGACAGGCCGATTCCGACCTGGAACGACAAACCGCTGCCACCGGGCTGGATGTGCGAGCGGGTGAATATGAGCGATTGGGAAGGAAAAGAAAATATCGGCGGCGTCTTTTACGGCTCCTGCTGGTGCGAGGTTTCCTGCCTGCTGACCTATGCGGAAATCCCGGGCGTCTGGTTTCTCGCCGATACCGGGGAAGCGATGGTTATGGATCATGTTGAAGTAGCCGTCACCGACGCCGGCGATAGCTGGCGGCTTTCGTTGTCCAATCCGACCGATTTCCCCGCTGAAGTGAAAGTTTATATCGAGAAACGCACGGATTTCGTCAAACCCTGGAGCCCATGCGCGATGGATGACTGCCGGATTATTTCAGTAGACGGGCGCGGCGGCGCGGAACTGCTGATTGAGAAAAATCGCTAAATGCCGCAAGACCGGATATACGGCCGGTTGATTTCCCAGAGCTCGTTCAGGATGCCTTCCGCTGCCGTGATGCTGTGGACAACGGGGTCGGTGAGCAGCGCCTGCAGGGCAAGCTCGCGGGATCCGGTCAAAGCGGCCTGGACAGCGAGTTTCTGCACGCCGATCTGTGTCCGGATCAGGTTCTCGATGCCCAGGGGCAAAGCGCCGACCGTGACTGGATGGATGCCCGCATAGTCAAGCATGACCGGCACTTCGACCGCGGCGTCGTCGGGCAGATTGGCAATAGCACCTTGGTTGATGACAATGGCCGAATCGAGCAGGCATTTCCGATTGTTCAGAATGCTGACAATGACATCGGCGGCTTTTTCCGAAGAACGGGTCAGCCATTCGCCGGCGACAGGAACTCTCCCGGAATTGATGTCCTCGATTTCCGTCTTGATGCGGATCCGGTACTGCGCGTCTTCAGCAAAATCGTATCCCTCTTCGCCGCCCTCCCAGCCGTATGGAAGGTACTCGCCGATATGGTCGTCGCTGGGGGAAGGGAACAGGCCGAATACATCCATAAGTTTTCTGGATACCGCCAGATAAGCCGGATCGTAGGTCCGGCTGCGCTCGCGCAGCAGCGGGTACAAGTCGGCGCCGGTCTGCTTGTCCCGGATCTTGATCAGCCACTGGAAATGGTTGAGCCCTGCCGCCCAGACATCGATGTTTGATCCGGGAATCCCCATGATTTTCGCGATCCGCCAGACAAAACCGGTCAAGCCGTGGCACAAGCCGACACACCGGATCGAGCTGTGATTGCCTGCCGCCAGGATGATGCGGTTTTCCGGATTCGAGAAATTGAGGAAAAACGCGTTCGGACAGAGGTCTTCCATGTCACGGAGGATATCCATGATCACCGGCAGCGTGCGCAGGGTAAAGAACAAGCCGCCTGGCCCGCCATTTTCACCCAGCGTCTGGCGGATGCCGTACTTTTTCGGGATTTCAAAATCCATTTTCCACAGGGCGCAGCGCTCCAGGGCAATCGAGCAGAGGACAAATTCGGCTCCGGCGAGGACTTCCCGGCGGTTTGCCGTACTGGCGATCTTGAAGCCGGCCCCGGTGGCCTCGTTCATTTTCTCCGCCAGCCGCTGCATCCGGTCCAGGTTTTCGGCGTCAATATCGACCAGCGCCAGGGTGCTGCCCTTGAGTTCGGGGCTGAGGAACAGATCGCGGAAAGTATGTTTGCCGAAGGACATGCTGCCGGCGCCGATGAAAACGATTTTTGTGGTGTTCATAAGGCTCTCCTTAATTAAATGGCTTTAGGCAAACAGCTTCAGGATATTTTCATAAGAAATCCGGGCTGCCTGTTCCATATCGCCGCTCAGGATGTATTTCAAATATCGGAAAGATTCGAATTCGACGGACATAAAACCGGTGTAGCCGATTGCTTTCGCAGTTGTCTGCAAATCTTTCCAGTCGACATAGCCTTCCCCGGGCAGCGGGAAGACAAACTGGCCGTCGGTCTGGATGCCGGCCGCGTCTTTGATATGAATGTGCTTGATCCGGTCCCGGCCCCACTGGCGCATGATCCAGCCGATATCCAGGTTGCCGGCCAGGATGTCATGGGATGGGTCAAAATTGACGCCCAGATTGGGCGAGCGGTAATGGTCGATCAGGAGCCTGGCGGTATAGAAATCATGGCAAAGCATGCCCCAGACATTTTCCAGGGCCAGCTGCAAACCGCAGCTTTCCGCCAGCGGCACAAATTCGTCAAAAGCATTCAGGACCATCTGCCAGGCGTCGCCTTCCTTGATGCCGGCGCCGACTTTCAATGGGTGCCGGTTCCAGGGCACGGGACCGGTAAATAAGTTGATCATCGGTATGCCGATTTCGGAATAGACCTGGATGCAGTCTTTGATGTACTGGACGTTGGCCAGGCGCTCAGCGGCATCGGTCAGGACCAGGTCTTGCTGCACGACAACTTCGGAAATGGCCAGGCCGCTTGCCGCGGTGATCCGGACGAGTTCCTTCAGATCCGCGGCTGAATGTTTGCGCGGGCAGGCAAAGTCCAGCGTCCATTCCACGGAATCATAACCGATGGCCTTCAGTTTGGCACAGACTTCCGCGGCGGGCATCCGGCCCAGGCTGCCGGAACTCATAAAACCGATCTTGTGTCCGTTAATCATATAACCAGACCTCCATTTTCAACGTTTAGCCATTGGCTGCTCAGCCGGCGATCGGGCGGCAGTTTTGCAAAGCACTTTTCAGCTCCAGATCGTCAAGGGTTGCGATATCCAGAATCTCCTCGATTCCGGGGAACGATATAGCCCGGCGCGGGATCTCCGGATTTAGGCCGCGGACAATTTCGGCAAAGGGGCGATGGGTCAGTGCGGATATTTGGACCAGGCGTTCGCGGCTGGCCTGCTGCGATGTCCTGCGGCTTTCCGGAAAACCTTCGCCAGCTTCGCCGGCAAATAGCTTCTCGAAAATAAATTTCAAGTTGATTTCGCCAGCCCAGCCATATCCTTGATTCAAGGCCAGGGAGATGCAATTGCCGTTGTTGATCCGGGAAAACAGCCACGCGTCCAGAGGCTTGGTGATCAACCCGCAAAAAACGCCGGGATATTGCAGTGCGGAATTTAAAAAGCCCTGGCCAGTTCCGCAGCCGCCGACGATGAAGTCGGCCCGGCCGGCGTTCAGCAAAAGCGCCGAGATGAAGCCGGTTTCGATATAAGTGAGTTCCGGGCTGCCGCCGGATTTTTGCATGCCGGCATTGATGACTGTATGGCCATATCCCTGCAGGGCTTCGATAATATAGGGATTTTTATCACCCGCACTCGTTTCATTGACAACCGCTATCCGCATAAAATCCTCCTGATCGTGTGTTTGCCTGGCTGCATCTGCTTCAATTTGACAGGCTTTCCAGAGCTTCAAGAACAGTACGCTTCATTTCGGCATAATCTTCACCATTCATGCTGAACAGCTCATCCGGCTTTTTCCTGCTTTTAGCGGAGAGCAGGGCAATGTCCTGGATCTTGAAAACCCGATCCCTGATCTGCGCGATTATCCGGGCGGAATCGGGGTGCAGATCCTGCAGGCGGCGGATCAGCGCATAATCCTCGATGCCTCGCTTCAGGTTTTTATAGCGCAGCGACAGGAGGGGCCGGCCGTTGTTCGCCGGATAGACGAAATTCGTGTCGCCGGCCTGCCAGACTGGGTATTTATAAGAGATCCGCTCGCGGGGCTTGTCCGGCCATACCGTGTAATTCCAGCGCAGGAAGCCATCAAATCCCATGAAGGCTGCGACAAGCCCGATCAGCCGGCATTCCAGCAGCGGCGACGAAATGAAGGTGTTCGGCCGCTGCGGTCCGCAGCAGACATAGTATCCTTTGAGGCCGCTGATCCTGTTCTGGCACTTTTGCCAGGCTGCCCAGTCATCGCATGCCGCTTCGAGATGGACAATCAGGTCCATTTCCTCGCCGGCGAAACAGTCCAGCCGGCTGAGAAACTCCGGGTGGCCGACGATGGTCTTGATTTTCATGCGCGGGACAATTTCCTTGAGCGCCTGGACCCGCAACTGGTAGGCCAGGATGTCTCCGGGCTCGTCAGCTGTGATCCGGACTATATCGACGATCCCCTTGCGGACAAAAAACTGCTCCAGGGCTTGCATGTACTGCCGGATTTCAGCGCCGAGTTTCATGTACTTGCCGCAGCCGTCCGCCTCATCCAGGTAACGCAGCCGGATGGCATCCGGGTAATCCGCGGCCGGGCCGGCATAGCCCTCAGCCGGGCAAGTCCAGATATTGAGCAAGCCGTGGACTTCGATTTCCCGGCTGATGCCGTAGCGGGAACACAGATCGATGTACTTTTCCAGGACACTGAAGTCGTAGCGGAATTCACCGGCAGCTGACCGGCTGATGCGAACCATGCTGTATTCGAAAAGATCGGAAAGATTATTGACTATTTTGAAACAATTCTGGCCGGACCAGGGGATTTCCGAGACAAACAGCATGACGCTCTTTTGACCGAGCTGAGCCAGACTGCGGACATAATGCTCCAAAATCTCGAAATGCCGGTCGCTCCACAAAGGGACCTCGTGTTTCCGGGCTATATTGGACATGTGCAGCCAAAGATTGAGATAGAACCGGTTGTCGCCGGGATCGTCCAGTGCAACATCATAGACCCGGAGGGTAAAAGTCATCGTCCTGGCCAGGATCTCATCTTCAAACATTTTATGGGTATAAATGCGGATCGTCCCCTGATATATTCCGGGAGACCTGTCCGCAGATACAGCCGCCTCGATCCAGACCGGCTGGACTTTCAGGCGCTCGACAAAAACCGTGTCGTCCTCGAGCAGGACATCCGGCCGATATTGCCGGTCGTCGTCTTCGACATAGCCGACCGGCATGACGGAAAGGTCTGAATCGGGGAATCCGTCGAGGTCAACCTCGATCCGGACATTAACCAAAGGGCCATGCGGGGTAAAGCTGGGGCGGTTTTTGACCGTCAGGGTCATGTCCTCGTCGGCCTTGAGCAGAAGTTGTAAAGCCGCCCAGTCCCTGCGGGCGGATATCAGCGCTATGGTCTGCTGGTTGATTTCCAACTGGTCCATGGCGAATGTCTTGCTAAAAATTCCGTGGGCTTGCTTGTAGTTTTCATGGGCCAATGAATAATGAAGATTCATGCTCTTTCCTCCCCGGCCAAACGGCCGGTATTTTTGACATTAGAGCAGGTGAGCCGGGATGCGGCCTGCGCATCGGTCAATACAATGGCATTAGAATGCAGCTGCATCGCGCTGGCAGGAACCTGCACCGTCGGCTGGCCGTCAACTGCCTGGTGCAAAATATCCGCCTTTACCGTTCCGCTGACTTCCAGTATAGCACAGCGGGCTTCGAGGATCTGGCGGATCCCCAGGGTCAGGCCTTTTTCCAGGCAGACCTGGCGCGGGAAATATTTTTGGCAGACCTTGCGGGTGACTGCATCAAGATCGGCGACATGGGCGTCAGAGTCAAATCCGGTGCCCGGTTCGTTGAGCCCGAGATGTCCGTTCTGGCCGATACCGAGCAGGACGAGGTCGATCGGGCCTTCAGCAGCCAGATAACGGTTGATCCTCTGGCTTTCAGAAGCTGCCGACTGAGTCTGCCGGTCAAAAAAGACGATGTTGCGGTCTGGGATCCGGAGCGGCGTAAAGAAATGCTCGCGCAGGAAATGGGGACATCCCGGCTCGCCGTTCAATCCCAGCCATTCATCGAGGCCGACAAACCGGCATCTTTGAAAATTGACTTTCCCGCTGGCGGATAATTCGGCCAGGATCGCGTAAGTTTGCAGCGAGGTGTGGCCTGCGGGCAGGCATAACAGAGCTTTCGGTTTATCACGGACCAACCCGGCAATTAATTCCGCGGCTGCCTGCGATTGATGCTTGTGATTTTCAAATATCCTGATCTCCACAACGACCTCGGCGATCCTTATTTTTTAAACTGGCTGTTATAATCCAGCAATTCCCGGCACATTTCGTCCAGATGACGGAAGTCGCCGACCAGGGGATCGGTGGACAGCGCTGCCCGCAGCTTTTCGAAGCTGTTTTCCATGGCCGCTTCCATGTAGAGTTCCTGCCGGATGATGATCGGACGGACAATGCTTTCGATAACCGGAGGCAGCGGGCCGGCGATGACCGGATGGACACCGGTCGCATCGACAAAGCATTTAGTTTCCACGACCGATTCCAGGGGCAGATTGGGAACCTGGCCGACATTGGGCACATTCATGACATCGATGAACGAGCCGCCGCCTTCGCGCGCACAGATGAAGCGGTCGACGATCTCAGCGCTCCGGTTCAATGAAGGTTTCTTTTTACCGGCCGCAACGTTCAGGACCTCATCCTTATACCGCTCGGCCCATTCCAGTTTTTCGGTCGGACGGTCAAAATTGGAATCGACGCCGAAGAAATCCCGGTATTCTTGCCGGCCGATAATCTGGGCGAAAAATTCTATGATGTGCCGGTCGCTGATCGCGGGCATGTAACCGAGGATGCCCCAGAGCATGAAGCGGAGTCGGAGCTGCTCGCGGTTCGCGAAAGGATCATCGGCCATGACATTGAGCCGCCCCTGGTTGGCCAGGTCGATCAATCCCTTCTCGCGCATGATGGCCAGCGCGTCCTGGCCCTTATAGCGAATGTCGAGCAGCCAGGAGCAATGATCGACGCCGGCGACATTGAAGTCGACGCCCTCCCAGCTGTCAGCGCCAAACAGGGGAAACATCGGGGACAGGTGATTGACCACGCCGTGGCAGAAACCATAGCCTTTGATCCCGGTATATTTATTGATCGAACGCGTCAGCGCGGTCAGCGGATTTGAAACATTAAGGAATTCGGCGTCCGGACACAGCTCTTCCATCCGGCGGGCAATTCTGACGATCTCCGGCACATGCCGCAAAGTGCGCGAACAGCCGGAAACGCCGACTTCTTCGCCGCCCATATTGAAATAGCCGTATTGCCGGCCGATCCTGAGATCCTCGACTTCGGGGCGGATGCCGCCGTGGGCAATGGCGACGATGACATAATCGGCGCCTTTGAGCGCAATATCCAGATCGGTCGTTGTTTCAATGATCAATCGGCTGTCCGCGGACGCGGCCAGAATTTTCCGGCAGGCTGAGGAGGTCTGGGCAAGGGCCTCTTCGTTAATATCCATCAGGCAGACACGAGAGCCGTTAAAAAACGGATTCGTGATAAAATTGGTCATCAGCATAGGTGTCCAGGCGTATCCGCCACCGCCGACCAGCGAGATTTTCATCATGTAACCCTCCATTGATTATCGCATAATAAGAAACATAGTTTTGAATCATTATATCATACGGATTTTGCTAATGCAACGATTTGCAATGCTGGAATTTTCGGCGTTAATAGCTGTCAAACGATCAGATTCGATAATTCAGCGTGATTGTTTGAGAGAATAAAATCGCCGGCGATTTGCATTTCAACCACGAAAATGCTATAGTAAAGGGAAATAAGTTGCATATTAAGAAACGGTAATTAAACTATAAAACGGATATCGGGAGGAATCGGGCATGTCAGCAGTAAGAAAAATCATTAACACCCATGGGCATCTGCACCTGAACAGCGATGTCGACCGTTTGGTCGAGGAATGGCAAAATGAAGGAGTCGTTAAGTTTTGTGCCTTGGCTTTGGACCGCCGATTTCAGGAACATGGCTATCTGGGCAACGAAGGCGTCAAAAAGTGGATGGATAAATACCCCGATATACTCATCGGCATTGGCAGCATCGATGTGGGGATGATCCAGGATCCGGCCGGCAAGGTTGATCAGTTGAAGAGCGAGGGATTTCAAGGCTTGAAATTTATTTCGCCGGCTTTGAAATATAATGATGAAAGCTATTTCGGCTATTACGAAAAAGCGGAAGCTCTTGGCATGCCGATTATCTTCCACACGGGCATTGTGAGCTCGACCGCACTCGGCGGCCAGCCGGAATATGCGGTCGACGCCGACAACATGCGGCCGTACTGCTTCGACAAGATCTGCCGGCGATTTCCCAAATTGAAAATGATCGGGGCTCATCTCGGTCTGCCGCATGAACAGGAAGCCCTGCGCATCATTTCCACCTATAAAAATGTGTATTATGATTTCAGCGGCGCCGGTGGCTGCAAAACCTGGGTGTCGGAAATCAAAAAGACGCTGGCGCCATTTCCCGGCGCCAATTGGGATGACCCGGAGGAAAACATTGCCAGGCAATATTTCAAGAAATTTGTTTTTGCGACCGACAATCCGCCGGTAGCGCTCTGGAAGAAAAACGCGATTGACATCATGGATTATTTGCATATTGATGAGGAAACGCGGGAAGATTTCTTCTGGCGCAATGCCGCCCGCATTTTTGGCTGGACCAGCCTGCTGGACTAGCGCACTTAGCCGCGCCAGGAGTGCTGCGGTTTCCAGCCCATCAATTCCCAGGCCTTGCGGTTGGATGTCAACGAACTGTAACCGGACATATCGGCACGGATATCCCGGATCCCCGGGAAGTACTCTGCGATCAGTTCTTTTGATGGGATGTCCATGCAGGTGTCGTCTGCAACGATATTGACCGCGCAGTAGCCCAGACTATCCTTTTCCACAGCTAGGCGGCAAGCTCGGGCCGCGTCGCGCGCGTCGACATAATTCCAGATTTCCTTGGAACTGCCGGCGGTGCTGCCGTGACGCAGTTCGCGGTTATGCTTCATCAGGTCGGCGTAGCTGTCCGGCATGGAGATATGGACAAAACGCAGACAGACAATCTGGGCGCCGGTCCGGCGGCAGAACATTTTCGCGGTTTCTTCATTGATGAGTTTCGAGAAGCCGTAAGGGTCTTCGGGAATCTGGGGATGGGCTTCGTCGATCGGCAGATAGACCGGCAGGATCGGCGTCCGGGAAAATACGACGCCGTACGAGGAATCACTGGAAGCCAGGGCAATTTTCTTGACGCCGAGTGCGGTCGCCGCTTCGAGAACATTGTAGGTGAGCAGGATATTGGTTCGGATTGTCATTTCATCAGTATACTTGTAAGCGACCGGAATGGCGGCCAGGTTAATCACGGCGTCGGGGCGGGCTTCCCGCAGGGCGCCATACGCTTCGCCCGGATTGATCAGATCGGCATACAGAGTCCGGCATCTTTCCCGGGGGCTTTTCGTGTCGATATTGATAACCTCATACCCTTGGTCAATAAATTCCTTGATCGCGTAAGAGCCAAAATAGCCGCTGCCGCCGGTGATTGCAATTCTCTTCATTTGAATTCCTCCCGAGTTTGATAATCTGATTTTATCATATCTTAATTGATGATTTCTTCAGAGCGGCCGCTGACATATTCGGCATACTTACCGGTCATGTAGGACGGCACCGGCACATCCCACCAGCCGGTCGCAATGCCTCCGGAAGCCGGGTATTCGCTGGTGACGATGACTTCAAGCAAAGCCGGTCCCTGATAGGCCAGTGCTTCCCGCAGCTTTTGATCCAATTCATCCGGCTTTTCCACCCGCAGGGCATGAATGCCGAAAGCTTGAGCCGCTTGAGCAAAGTCGGGCGAATAGAGCTTGCCGTCAGGCGTCCGAAACTGGCTGCCGAATGTATAATCTGTTCCATAGACATCAGCCTGCAGATCGCGAATTGCCAGCCAGCCGCTATTATTCAGGACAACCACGGTTACGTTGAGTCCGAGTTGTTTCAAAACGCACAGTTCCTGCATGGCCATCAGGAAGTCGCCGTCGCCGACCAGCGCCACGACAGCGGCATCGGGATGGGCCAGTTTGACGCCGATAGCGGCCGGGAAAGCAAAGCCCATGGTCGAGAAACCGCCGGTCGTGATATGACGGCCGGGCAGATCAAAAGCATATTCCTGGAAAACCTGGGCCTGCGTATTTCCAGAAGAAGTCGCGATAAAGCCGTCGGCGGGGAAGGCTTGCTTCAGGCTGCGCAGGAAAGAGGAAATGGTCAGTTGGCCGAGCGATTGGCCGACGATCATATCTAGCTTGGCAAACCACGCCCGGCGCTGTTGTTCAAGATCCGCGTGGTAAGCTTCCCTGGGGAAACCGCCCGGGCAGGATTGCTCAAGCGCCGCGGTCAGCTGCGGCATAACCGCGGTTACATCGCCGATAATCCCGACATCACATGGGTAATTTTTACCAATCTCTGCGGGGTCGATGTCGACATGGATCAGTTTGGTTTCCGGGAAATTATAGGTTATGCCTTTGCGGTACGAGGATGTGGTTTCATCGGCAAAGCGGCAGCCCAGAGCCAGGACAACATCCGCGTTCCGGCACAGGTAATTGCCGAGATCGGTTCCTTTCGAGCCGCCGTGCCAGCCGTACAGCGGGTGGTTCTCCGGGAAGGCGCTCTTGCCGGCCATGGTGGTGACCACAGCGGCGCCCCAGCATTCAGCCAGCTTGACCAGCTGCCCGTATGCTTGCGCGTGCAGCAAGCCGCCGCCCGCAATGATGACCGGCCGCGTTGCGGCGCTCATTATTTCTGCGGCCGCGGCGATCTGCGCGGCATCGCCGGTTGGCAGGGCGCAGGCGCGGCGGCTCTCGGCATCCGGCAGGTCGGCATCGGTTTGCTGAGCCTGAAGATCCATCGGCACGGTTATAACAACAGGCCCCTTGCGGCCGGTCAGCATCAGGTTAAAAGCCCGCTGCATGATTTTCGGCAGCTGGCTGATGCTTTCTACCCGCCAGCAGCGCTTGGTCGCCGGGCGGAAACAATTCAGGACGTCCGAATCGTGCTTGCGCTCCAATTCCTGGAGCACGCCGACACCGCGCATATAAGTATGCGTATCGCCTGCGATGACGATGACGGGCGTGGAATCGACATAAGCGGTTCCCAATCCGATGACCGTATTGAGCGACCCAGGTCCGATCGAGGTCAGGACCGCCAGCGGTTTCCCGGTCGAACGATAATAGCCGTCAGCCAGATAGACAGCATCCATCTCCTGCATGACCTGGATGTATTTAATTTGCTTTTTTTCAACCCGATCCCGCAGGGCATCAAAAATCGACAGACAGCCGTGTCCGGGAATGCCGACAACATATTCGATCTGTTCATTGACCAGACTATCGATGATGATTTCGCCGCCAGTTCGTTTCATTCACAACGCCGTCCTTAACACATATTGATCAAAATGAAATAGATATGTATCTTATTGTGCAACTAGATTCCTTATTATCCTATAACAATCAGTCCTCACTGTCAATATTATTTTAGAGAAAAAGAAACGGTGCCGGAGCATCGTTTCTTTATTTGATAATTTTATTTGGTAAAAATACGACTGGGTTACTTCCGATAGCCCAGCTGCGAGGAGAATTCAGCTGCAACCTCTTTGACAATGGCAATATATTTATCAATAATCTCGGTTCTCATCCGGGATATGGGTCCGGAAATGCCGATCGCGGCAATCGTATCGCCTCTGTGGTCATAGACGGCAGCAGCAATGCAGCGCATCCCCAGGCTATATTCTTCATCGTCTATCGCAACTCCGGAAGCCGAAGTTCGTTTAAGATCGTCTATGATGTGCGGGATCTGTGTCATTGTTTTGGGCGTATAGGCAACTATGTTCAAACTTTCCAGGATTTCCCGCTGCTTTTCCTCGGGGTAATTGCTCAGGATGGCCTTGCCCAGTGCAGTGCAATACAGTGGCTCAACCATGCCGATATAGGGGTTGGCGCTGATTTTTTCTTCGCTGTTCATTTTCTCGATAATGATGCCCTGATTTTCGGAAAGAACGCTGAGCGAAGAGGTTTCGCGGGTGCGAGATGTCAATTCTTTCAGATAAGAATAGGATATCTCCCGGATTTTCGAACTATCAAGGACAATTGCTTCAAGTCTGGCGAGTTTGATGCCCAGGCGGTATTTGCCTGTATCGGAATCTTGTTCGACAAAACCGCGCTCTTCTAAGGTGCTGAGCAAGCGGTAGGCGCTGCTCTTATTCACCCCGAGAATGGTTCCCAGTTCAGTGACCCCGATGTTTTTCTTTTCCATCATGGTTTCCAGAATAATCAATCCTTTGGTCAGAGAGCCAATCAGCTGTTTCTTTTTTGTTTCTGCCATATCACTCATCCTTATCATTGAGGCCGGTTGCTACAATATGACCGGCCTTGCTAATATATCAACAAACTGTTACCAATATTATGATTATTCTACGTGATGCTGTTTGCCTTGTCAACAAATCGACTAAAATTGTTGCGCATGAATAGAATGGCTTGTTCAAATAGATGTTGACAATTCATTTCGAGTATTATATTATGAACACAAAAAGAAACGGCATCTTAGAATAAGCAACGACCTATAATTTATATCCTGATCACTCCACTTATATTGATATGTTCGGCAATGCCGTTACATAATAAATTACAGGGAGGATTTCAAATGAGAAAAGTCATGAAAAGATCAGTCATTGTTCTGCTGGCGCTTTCCATGCTGCTGGTCATGATGACCGCCTGCGACAACACACCGGCAACAACGGGAAAACCGGCGGGCACAACCGCTGCCGGCACAACCGCTGCCGGCACGACTGTTGCTCCCACTGAGACTGAGACGGAGCGCGAGTTTCTCAAGCTGACCATTGCCATGTGGGAACTCGAGAAGTTTGGTGAAGATGCCTGGGGCGCCGAAATCGAAGAGAAATTCAATGTCGATATCGAGCCTCTGCTCTACACGTGGGATGATTCCGGTCAGAAAATGGAATTGTGGGCAGCCACCAACGCCCTGCCGGACTCTTTTTCCAACTATAGCGTGGCAGATCTGAAGAACTTCTACAAGTACGTCAACGAGGGAATAGTCCGGGAAATCCCGGCCGAAATGGTTGCAAAATATCCTTTTGAACAAGACAAATTTAACAAATGCGAAATTCTGCAGCGTGTATCCGAAATTACCGGCGGTTATTACTGGAACCCCCGTCCGGAAACCAATACCGGCCGCGAAGTTGTTTATAACGGCGTGCTCTACCGCAAAGACTGGGCGGAAACCCTGGGCTTTACCGAAGAACCGGATAATGTCGAGGAACTTTATGATTTGCTCAAAGCCATTGTGACCGGAGATCCGGACGCCAACGGCCAGGACGACACTTTTGGCTACTGCGGCAGCGACGGCAATATGTATGCGCCGTTCAACGCTTTCCCCGGCCACATTGTTGAAGAGGATGGCAAACTGATTTTCGGATACCTATCCGACAATGTCGTCGATGCGCTGAAGTGGTTCCGGAAACTGTTTAAAGAAGGCTTGATTCATCCTGAACTCGGCGGCGGCGACGATGACTTCGTCACCGGCAACTACGGCGTCTATAACCGCGGCTGCGACGCGATCTGGCTGTATCGGACGCTGGAGCAGAAGTTCAAGGAAGCCAATCCCAATCTGGGCGACCCGCTGGATGTCGTCGGCGTCCTGGGCCCGTTTGCTGAAACCGAAGGCGCGGCGCCTTATTGGAACATCCTCGAGCAAAAATGCGGTTCCCAGTACCCGGTCACCTGTTCCGATGAAAAGCTGGACCGTTTCCTGGAAATTGACAACTATCTGATGGGCGAAGGTTACAAATTCTGCTGGTGGGGTTTTGAAGGCGAAGACTATTCAGTTGGCGCCGATGGAACCTTGACCAAACTGCATGAAGAAAACATGCGGGTGAAGTACCCGTCCATGGTTTACCAGCTGGTTCCGACCTGGGACATCGACTGGGCGCTGGATATGTCCCCGGCCGGCCAACCTGACATCCCGATGAAGTACAAACAATTGTATGACTCCAAGCTGGACGATTTCAATGCCGCCTATGATCCGGCAACCTCAGTCATCCGTCTCGACGCGACTTACTATTGGGTTGATTCCCGCGACTCCTATAGCTTTGACGGTTGGGGCAGACTGGAAGCGATCGTTAAAGGCGATGGCGATGTGCAGGTCATGTTTGACCAACTGGTTGCCGATGCCTATGCTGCCGGCGCTCAAACCGTGCTCGACGAACTGAATGCTAAATTTACCGTAGATTAATCTTTATCATCTAGCCAGCCATAGCCGCGGCAGGAAGGCGTCCGGCCTTCCTGCCGCGAGCGGCGGCAGAAATCGCAGTATTCACAGTAATTGATTTTCATCATCAGGAATACTATGTTATAAATAGGTATGCAGATTCGTCTTCATAGCAATAATCCGGGTAAACGCGGGCTGTCATCCTGCCCGTTTTTGATGTCAGAGAACAATGTAAAGGTGGTACACAGAGTGGTGCGCAGAAGCATTCGGAAAGCTGCGGTACTGTTGAGCCTGTTTATGGTTCTTGTTTTTGCGGCACCGGTCGTTGCGGCAGGGGATGTTCCTCTTAAAGACAAATTTTCCTACGGCATGGGCGGCGCGAAAGAAGTTGAATATGATACCTGGCTGTCCTTGCCTTACTATTCGATGGTTCTGGCCGGATACGAAGCCAAAGGATATCAGTCGGCTTCCGGGGATATCCTGACACTTGGGCCTGAAGATGCGGTGTTGGGCGCGGCTGCGGATGATGCAGATCTTACCGCCGCAATATCCGTCCAGGATTACCTGAAAACCGGGATCGGCGGGCGGGAAGAACCGGTATTTTACTGGGACGACTCGGTGCTCTGGGCGGAGTGGGTGTTTCAGGTAGAGAATCCTGGCCTCTATCAGATTGGAATTGATTATTATATGCCGGCCGGATCAGGAAATCCGGCTGTGCGTTCGCTATCTGTTGATGGAGAGGCTCTGTTTCTGGAATCCAGCAGCATCAGTTTTCCGCGCCTGTGGCGTGATGAAGGCGAACCGATCTTGAACAGCCTCGGCGATGAAGTGCGCCCGGGGCAGGTTGAGGTTCCCGGTTGGAATGAACTGAGCCTGAACGACAGCACCGGTTATTATGCCGATCCGTTCAGTTTCTACTTTGCCAAAGGCAGCCATAGAATCCGGCTTGAATATGTGGACCAGGATGTGGCGATTGCGGCAATTTCCCTGGTTCCGCCTGAGATTCTGCCGTCCTATGAGGAAGTCAAGCAGGAATATATCCGGCGCGGATACGGCACGGCCAGCGAGACGGTCATTTTTGAAGCTGAAACGACAACGATCCTGAAAAGTGATCCGACAGTTCGCCGCGAATCCAATACCGATCCGGCATCGAGTCCTTATTCGGCGACCAGCCGCAAGCTCAACGTCATCGGCGGTTATCGCTGGCGCCGGGGGAACCAGGCCGTGACCTGGTCGTTCACGGTGCCGGAGGACGGCTTGTACGAGATGACCTTGCGCTTCAACCAAAGCTGGAACGAAGGCCTGCCATCGTACCGCCAGATCGCGATTGACGGCGAGGTGCCGTTCAGTGAATTGAAAGAGTATAAATTCCCCTATTATTTACATTGGCAAAGCGGGGCCATCAAGGATGAATCCGGGGAACCTTACCTGTTTTATCTGGCTGCCGGCGAACATACGCTGACCATGACGGTCAAGATGGGCCAGATCACGCCGGTTATCCAATCCCTGAATGAGGACACGATCCTCCTCTCCAACATGATCCGGGAAATCACCAAGATCACCGGCAGCGAGCCGGATCCGAATTATGACTACAAGTTCTTCAGCACGATCCCCGATCTTAAGGAGAACATGGAAATTCTGATGGCCAGCCTGCAGGTGAAGTATGATTACCTGATGACGATATCCACCGGCTCGCCGGCGATGGCCAACAACTTCCTGACCATCAAGGACCAGCTCGCCGACATGGTTGAAGACCCGTTTACCATCGCGCGGCAGATGGACGACCTTGACAATGCCCAGACCAGTCTGAGCACCTGGTATCTAAGCTTGCAGAGTCAGCCGCTGCTGATCGACAAGTACAGCTTCTGCCCGCCGGACGATGCGCACCAGTTTGCCAAATCCAACATATTCCAGCGACTCTGGGCGACGATACAGAACTTTTTCCTGTCTTTCTATAAAGATTACGACAATGTCGGCAGCGTCCTGTCTGACGATACCGAAGTTAAGGCGATCATCAATGTTTGGGTGGCGCGGGGCACTGAATGGGCTGAGCTGATCAAGGAGATGGCAGATGAGGATTTCACGCCGGAGACCGGCATCATGGTCAACATCAACGTCATCCCGGCGGCGCAGCTCAATGCTGGCAGCGTTAATGCCCTGATGCTGTCCATAACTTCGGGCAAAGCGCCGGATGTGGGAATTGGCGTCGATTCGAATTCGCCGGTCGAGTTTGCCATCCGGGAC
>DOFA01000288.1 GCA_003532195.1 Clostridiales bacterium | reverse complement strand
CCAGGCCGACGGCGGCAGCTTCCAGGGCAAACGCCTGGGCAGCTGGGGCGACGCCGGAGCTTTCAGTTTCAACGATTATAAAATCATCACCGCCGGCGAAGGCGGCGCGGTGCTGACCAGCGACCGCCAGGTTTACGAGCGAGCCCTGATCTACCACGACGGCGGAGCCACCTTCCGGCCCAGCGCCAAGGATCTGCAGGAGCCGCTGTTCATGGGCACCTCCTATCGGGTCAGCGAAATCACCGGCGCACTGCTGCATGTCCAGCTCGGCCGTCTGGACGGCATCCTGGCCGATCTGCGCCGGGTCAAGAAAGCCCTTCAGGCTGGTTTGACCGGCATGAAAGGCATCCGGTTCGCGCCCTCGCTCGACAGCGAAGGTGACTGCGGGACAACGCTGGCTTTACAATTTGACAGCGAAACTCAGGCCAGGGCCTTCGCCGCCGGAGTCTCCGGCTGGCTGCCCATCGACAGCGGTAAGCACGTCTACCGGAACTGGACGCCGCTGATGGCCAAGCTGGGCGCGCACCATCCGGCCCGCAACCCGTTCAATCTGCCGGAAAACCGGGAATTGCGCACGGATTACGACGCCGGTATGTGCCCCCGCACGCTGGACATATTGGCGCGGACAGTTTATATCAGCCTACATCCGGATTGGAATGAAGAAAAAATCAACCAGGTCATTACAAGCTGCCAACAGGCTGAAAATCAGCTATAATTAAATTCAAGGAGGATTTTTATCATGGGAAAAGCAAAATTTGCCTACACGGTCTGGCAATGGGGCACCAGCACCAAAGATGAGTTCATCCAGTCACTGAAAGACATTACGGAAGCCGGCTTCAACGCTTTCGAGAGCGTCAAGGCCGCGATCAATGTGTTCAACGGAGACACNNTCCATCTCAACGGCGAGTGGGCCAATGACGTTCTGGATGTCAAGAACAAGCTGCCCTTCATGGCTGCCTGCGACATCCACCGCATGAGCGTGCAGGCCACTGGCGTCCATGGGCGTCCGGCCACCCCGGCGGAGCTGGAATACGACCTCAAGGTGATCAACGCCATCGCGGAAATGGCCAAGGAGTACGATATTATCCCCTGTCTGCATCCGCACTACAATACAACCGTCATGTACGAGAGTGAAATTGATTTCATCCTGCAGAACACCGACCCGGCGCTGGTGGCTTTTGGCCCTGACACCGCGCACATGACCGCCGGCAAATGCGATCCGGTGGCCGTGATCCGCCGTTATGCCGACCGGGTTAAGTTCACCCACCTGAAGGACATCACCGCCGATGGCGTCGAGGCGGCCGGCATGGAAGCCGGCGTCGAGGTTTACAGCAATTTCCGCGAACTCGGTGAAGGAATCGTCGATTTCCCGTCCATTTTCAAGATTCTCGACGACGTGGGCTATGACGGTTTCCTGACCGCCGAACTCGACCGCAGCCGCTTCTCGAACAAACAAAGCGCGATCATGTCGATGAAGTATCTGCAGACCCATTATAAGCAGGACTGACCTGTTCCTGACGATTAGCCGCCTGCGGCCGGACCGTTCCGGTCCGCAGCGGCAAAATCCGGGCGAGGTCAATACGAGGTAGCGAACGATTATGAAAATCATCGATGTCAATGTCCAGCTGGGGCCCGCCCCGAAGCCGACCCGGTATCGGGATACTGAAGGGTTGCTGCATTTCCTGGACGACTATCGCATCACAACTGCAGTCGTCAGCCACAGCGCCGCCCAGATGGTGCCCTGGCAATATAACGCCGAGATGTCCGATATTACCGCGGCTTCCAAGGGCAGGATCCAGTCCTGTTATGTTCTCGATCCGATGCTGGCCGAGAAGAGCCTCCCGGGCGAAGGCACGCTCCTGGAACGCCTGCGGGCTTGCCGCCCCGCGGCTGTGCGCCTGCTGCCGCATACACAAAGATACCCGCTTAACGCCTTTTTCTGCGATCACGTTCTGGGCGCGCTCGATGAGCTGCGCCTGCCCCTGCTGCTGGATGCCGGCGAAGTGCCCGATCTGCGGGATGTCCCGATCCTGGCGCAGGATTTCCCCCACCTGCCGATTGTCATTCTCCGCTGTTATTTCAATAGCTCCCGTACGCTGACCCCGCTGCTCACCAAGCTAAAAAATGTCTATATCGACATGAACATTATCATCGATACTGGTTATCTGGAGGAGCTGGTCAACGAACGCTGCGGCAGCGAACAGCTGCTTTTCGGCAGCGGCCTGCCCCATCATGTCCCCGCCGGCGGTCTGGCTATGGTGCTCTACTCCCCCATCGCCCAACAGCACAAAGATAATATTCTGTCTGCCAACTGGGAACGTCTGCAGGGAGGTCTTCGCTATGACCATTCGTGATGAAGCATTTCTCGGCCGGCCGATATCCGCGTTCGTGGTCGACGCCCATACCCATATCAGCCCTTATTACATGAACGGGTGGTACCAAACCTCTGCGGAAACGAGTACCGCTGCCATCGTCCGCAGCCTGGACCGCCTGGGCATCGATTGCATCGTGACCGCTCCTCATCCGCTGGTCATGGGCATGATGGCAGCAGCCAACTCTATTACAGAAGCAGCCGTCCACGATTTCCCCGGCCGGATCTGGGGCTATATCTGCATTTGTCCCGGTGAGGGGCTGGCCGAAGTCAAGGCCCAGCTAAAACAATACGGCAGCCATCCCGGATTCATCGGCATGAAATTCCTGCCTGGTTATCACGGTTCCCTGAAGCAGCCGGAATATGAGTATGCTGCTGACTATGCTGACGAAAAAGCCGGCGTGATCCTGACCCATACCTGGGGCGGCGATCCCCCCCACGCGGAAATCGAGGAAATGGCGGCGCGCCATCCGTACCTCAAGCTGCTTTGCGCCCATCAGGGCGGCGGTTCGGCCGATCTGTCGCGCAAGATCGCCGAGGTGATCCGGCGCCAGCCCAACCTGTACATGGAAATTTGCGGTTCGCTGTTCAACCCGCTGTCGGCGGAGGATCTGGTCGATCTCGCCGGCGAGGATCGGGTAATTTTCGGCAGCGACCAGATCAATCTCGATCCCCGCTACGATTTTGGCCGCGTCATCTTCTCCTCGCTGCCAGATGTGGTAAAAAAGAAATTATTGGCGGAAAACTACCTCGGTCTGCTGCGCGATTCCCGGATGGGGCATATCAACTGATGATCATTTGACTCCGGTGACTCCGGCGGAACCGGTTACGCCTGACGGGCAGGCGTGACTGGCGCCGGAACTGGTGCTGGCGGCGGCAATGGCGCCGGCAGCGCCGCCGGACGCGGGAAGTATGACAAATCCAGTTCCCTGGCCGCGCGCAGCAGGGTGAAATTGATTCGCTCCCGGACTGCCGTCATGGCTGTAAAATCAACTACAGTATAATAGCTGACGGAAATCTCCAGCATATTGGCGGCAAAACCGTCGAAATAAACCAGGATGCCTTCCTGCTCCACATCGGCGTCGGCAGCCAGGATTGCCTTAGCCCGCTCGACAAAGGCGGCGACAGCCTCCGGTTCGTTCGTCTGGTTGATGTTGAATTTGAAGGCAACCCGGCGTTTGGTGCGTCTGCTGCCGTTGACGACATTACTGCTGGCCAGCCGGGAATTCGGAATCGAAACCAGCGTCTGGTCGAGGGTGCGGATCCGGCTGCTGCGCAGGCCGACATTCTCCACCGTTCCGGCAAAAGCGTCGACTTCGATCCAGTCGCCGACAGCAAAGGGCTTATCCAGCATGATGGCGATGCTGCCGATAAAATTTGCCGCCGTGTCCTGGGCGGCCAGCGCGATGGCCAGGCCGCCGATGCCCAGGCCGGCCAGCAGGCCGGACACATTCGCCACCCAGCGGGACAGGACCATCAAGATGCCGATCAGGATGATCGCAATCTGCACCGAACTGGCGATCAAGCGCGCCGCTGTGGCATTCACCGGCATTTCTTTTTTCGGCGATGAATCGAGCAGGGTCGCCGTAATCAGCCCGGCTGCTTGATATAGCATCCAGATTGAAGCGATCATGAACAGCGATGTCAGGATATTGCCCGCCGCGGCTAAAACCGGCGCCGGTAATCCCATGAACAGGACGGCGATCCGGGCGGTTCCGGTCACGATCATCACGGCAACCGGACGCAGCAGCACTTTTTTAACCAGCTGGTATCTCTGCGGTTTCTTACGCCGCAGACCGGCCAGGACAATCCGGATCGCCAGGCCTGCCAGGGGGCGGCAGAATATCAGGACCAGGAGAATCGCCGCGATGGCGATACATAAGTCAAGCGTGCCGGGTTTTGCGAAAAATTCATTAAACATAGTGGTTTCCCTGCCTTATGGATATAACTCGCGGATGGTGCGGATGGCGCGGCCTGAATCAGCTGCCTGGTAGTCTGGTGGCTGCCCGACGGCTGGCGGCTAACCGACAGACGGCAGCCGACTAGCCGTTTCGCTTAGCCCGATGCACCGGCGGCTGCGGTCGCGGACGCGACCAGGTTCTTCTGCCGCCACTTGCCGCGCCTGTACCAGGAATACGTCAGAACCGCTCCCAGGACCCAGCTGGAGAGCAGGGAGATGAACTGCGAATCCGGCGAACCGTTAGGCCAGGCTTCGGAGCGGGTCAGCCAGGCGAGCAGATAAGCGACGGGCACCCGGAACACCACGGTGGTGAACATGGAGATCCACATGATGGGCATGGTGTCGCCGGCGCCGCGCATAATCCCGCCGAAGACCTGGGTGACCGACATGGCAATGTACCCGGCGGAAAGGATGCGGATCTGGCGCAGGCCGAGGCTGATGATTTCCGGCGTATCGGTAAACAGGCGGAGGAGCGTACCGCCAAAAAGCAATAGCAGCAGCGTCAGGAACGTCGATACGGCCAGTCCCATCACGGCGGCGACCCGGCTGCCCTGGTCAACGCGGTCCAGCCGCCTGGCGCCCATATTCTGCCCGACATAGGTTGAGATGGCCATGCCGAAGGTGA
>DOFA01000115.1 GCA_003532195.1 Clostridiales bacterium | reverse complement strand
AGACAAAGAGCCTCATCTCCCATGTCCTGAAACTGGACGAATTTGAGAAAGGCCTGGACATCATGGCCAACCGCAGGGACAATGCCTGCAAAGTCATTCTGAAACCATAGGATCGAGGTATTTTCATGAAAGCACTCGTCAAGTATGCCAAGGGTGAAGGAAACATTGAAATCAGGAATGTGTCGATCCCGATCATTCCTCAGGACGACTGGGTCCTGATCAAGGTTCACGCTGCTGGTGTCTGCGGAACCGACCTGCATATCTGGCACGATCAGTTCCCTTACTGGCCACCTGTAATCATGGGTCATGAATTCTCCGGAGAAATCATCGAAGTCGGCAGTAAGGTCATCGATTACAGGCCCGGCGACCGGGTTGTGGCGGAGCCGCACGCTATGGCCTGCGGCAGCTGCGAACTCTGCCGCCAGGGCAAAATCCAGATATGCGCCGAGAAGCGTTCGCCCGGGTGGGGAATTGACGGCGCCTTCACGGAATACCTGGTCATGCCCGCCGTGCTGCTGCACCGGATTCCCGAAGGGCTGCCGGACGATCTGGCCGCCCTGGCTGAACCGATGGCCATTACCGTGCATCAGGTCAGCGAAAGGATCCGGATCAATTGCCAGGACTTCGTTGTCGTGACCGGAGCCGGACCGATCGGCATTCTCGCCGCGTTTGTGGCTAAGTCGATGGGCGCTTCCAAGGTCGCCATCACCGGCATGAACGCTTGCGAACAAGTTCGTTTCGCGGTTGCCCGGGAACTGGGCGCCGACTATATCATCAATGTGGAGAAAGAAAATCCGCTGGACCGGATCCTGGAGCTGACCCGTGGCCGGGGCGCCGACGTCGTGATCGAAACCAGCGGCGCCGGGCCGGCCATCGCCCAAGCCATACAAATGGTCAAAAAGTGCGGGCAGATATCGGCTATCGGCATCGGCCCGCGGGATACGGTCAGCATTCCCTGGAATATGGCCATTTACAAGGTCCTGGATATTGCCTTCAACATGAGTTCCAGCTATACATCCTGGGACCGGGCGTTATCCCTGATGGCCAATACGCCGAAAACCCTTTCCGCCCTGATCACCCATCGGGCGGCCCTGGATGACTGGGAGCTGGTATTTCAGGATCTGACAGAAGAAAAAGGGATCAAGGCGCTCTTCTTCCCGGAGGGATAGATATGAAAAATTGGACGTTTACCGGGTATGGCAATGCTGAAGGTTTTGTCATACCTGAGCAGCTGTGCCCGGAAATATCCGGCGGCGTTCTGAAAATGAGATGCCCCTATAAGCCGGACCAGGCCAGGGAGCCTTTTTCCCGGGAGAGGGGCATGATTTATGCTGAAACGCCCCTTATTATCTGGTCTCCGGCGGGCTTGGACATTCCCATGGACGAAGGCGCGGATCTTGCGTTTGAAATCAGGAACCTTTCGCCGGAAACCGACGGCCTGGCAATTATGGAATTTAATGATGGAAGCCAAAAACAGGCGCATTTCAGCCTGAATCCATACCAGACCGCCTGGCAGCCGGCGCATGCCTGTTTCCCGCCGGAAAAGGGGCTGGCTGCAGACCGCTTCGGGTTTGCCCCATTTATTCTCGGCCGGTGCGGCGATGTGGAGGTCCGGGCAGTATCCGTGCGGCCGTGTGCGCCTGCTGTTGTCCGCGCGGCGCGCACCGGTACCCTGGCTGAACGCGCTCCAGCGGTCGATCTGCCGGTGATCAGCAGCGACTCCTTGAAAAAAGCTTTTGCCACCCTCGACCTTTGTCTGTATCAGGATATTCCGACCGCCGGCGTGACCGAGCCTTTTTTTGCCCCCGGCGGGCGATACGGGCCGCTTTGGTGGCAATTGGATAATTCCCTGGCCGCGGCCGGCGCCAAATGGGCGGACCAGGTACTTTGCGAACGCATTATTGCCGGATTGTGCCAGGCGCAGGCCCAGAATCCGGATGGACGGATTGACTTGTACGGAAGATCCCCGATCCGGGGAACCTCCGGCGACATCAGCTCCCTGCCGAAATTCTTCCGGGCCGCCTTTGACGTGGCAAGCAGAAGCACAGATGAAGGCTTTATATTGATGGCTTATGAAGCCATGAAGACCTACCTCGGCTGGTGGCTTTCGCCTGTAAAGCGCGACCGGGAAAGCGGGCTGATTACCGGCGTTTTTGAAGAAACATTCCCGCCTGACAACTGGCAGCCGCAAAGGCAGGCCCAGGTTGACCTGAACTGCGAGGTAGCCGAGGGCGCCTTATGTGTGTCCCGCCTGGCGCACCGGCTGGGCAACGAGTATGATCGGCGGGAATACGAACAGGTTTTCCAATCGCTGAAAGAAGCGGTCAATTCCTGCCTGTGGGATGAGGAGCGCGGCGCGTACTTCACTTACGACGTCCGGGAAAAGCGCCGCAGCGGTAGGCTGATCTGCTCCACATTCGATACGCTGCGCAATGGCGTGGCCCCGCCGGACCGGGCGGAGCGCCTTGTTTCCCTACTCACGGCCCCCGGGGTTTTTGGTTGGGGGGAACTGCCGGTTACCAGCGTTGCCAGGAACGACGCCGAATTCGTTATCTACGAAGAGCGGAATTATCTTGGTCAGGCATGGTTCGGCGATATCTGGTCCCTGCGCAACGAGTCCATCATTGCCGGGCTGTGCGATGCCGGTTATTACAGCCAGGCAGCCAGGCTGACCTGGGATACCCTGTGCCTGGCCAACGGTAATTATTGCGAGTTTTTCTCCGCGCGGGACGGCAAGGGATATGGAGTCATTGACTATGCCTGGACGGCGTCGCAGTATATTCAATTGCTGATTGAACGGATTTTTGGCATCCGGTGCGATGCGCATGACCGGTTTATTGAAATCATGCCGCTCGTTCCCGACTCGCTGCAAGGCAGGAAATTGCGTCTGGAGAACCTTGCGCTGCCTGGAAAAGGCGACGGCCGGCTGACATTGGAGGTTATGGCAAACAAGTCGGAAGCGTCGGTCAGCGTGGAAATGACCGGTACGGAAAGCTACGATGACTTTTATTTCATGATGCCCGGCGCCAAAGAGATTTCCGGGGCTGCGTCCGGTGCCAGGATTGAGGAACGGGCAGGCAAGCTTTGCCTGAAGGCCGGCACAGGGCGCAAGGCGTCAGCCACATTTCGGTTCTAGCGGTCACACCGAGATGCCGCGCCAGGAGAAAGGGCAAAATTGTCATCGCGGCAATTGCAAATCCAGCTGAAAAAGAAGAAAATAGTGGCTGGAGGTGTATGCACGGATGAAAGCTTTGGTTCTTACGGAATATAACTGCTTGTCGATCCAGGAAATGCCTGTGCCGGACATTGGCCGGGAAGAAGTGCTGGTCAGGGTCAAGGCCTGCGCAATCTGCGGCAGCGATGTGCATGGCATGGACGGAAGCACCGGCCGGCGCATACCGCCTGTCGTCATGGGCCACGAGGCATCAGGCGTCATCGAGGCGGTCGGCTGCGCGGTCAGCCAGTATCGCGCCGGCGACCGCGTGACTTTCGACTCGACGGTTTATTGCCAAAAATGCAATTTCTGCAAACGCGGCGAGGTCAACCTGTGCGACAACCGCAGGGTCATCGGCGTTTCCTGCGCCGAATACCGCCGGAATGGCGCCTTCGCGGAGTATGTCGCCGTTCCGCAGCATATTTTATATCGCTTGCCGGACGGCTTGTCTTTTGAGCGGGCGGCTATGGTCGAGCCGCTGTCCATCGCCTTGCACGCGGTCAGCCGGGCGCCCGCCCTGCTCAACGCCAACGCGGTGGTTGTCGGCGCCGGCATGATCGGCCTGCTGATTATCCAGCTGCTCAGGCTGGCGGGATGCCGGCAAATTATCGCCGTGGACCTCAAACAGGAAAAACTCGACCTGGCCGTGAAATTCGGCGCCACGGCGGTCTGGAAAGCTGGCGCCGCTGATGCCAACGCTGCTGCCGCCACTGCGGCCATTGGCGAATTAACAGACGGGACAGGAGCGGACGTGGCCTTCGAAGTCGTCGGCCTGAACTCGACCGTTCAAATGGCGGTCGCAGTTCTCCGGAAAGGCGGATCCCTGACTTTAGTCGGCAATTTGTCCCCGGTGGCGGAGATTCCGCTGCAAGCCATCGTCACCCGGGAGATTTCGCTGCGGGGATCCTGCGCCTCAGCTGGTGAATATGCCGGCAGCCTGGATCTGATCGCCGCAGGGAAAATCGATGTCGATTCCTTCATCAGCGCCGTCGCGCCGCTGTCGGAGGGCGCCGCC
>DOFA01000091.1 GCA_003532195.1 Clostridiales bacterium | reverse complement strand
GGGCAGAAATCACAGCTCATCTGGGATATCCCTCCGGTGGATGCCTTCCACATGAACAAGGCGATCTATGATATTCCTGACGAATCTTTCAAAGAAAACTTATCGGCTCTCACAGAACTGCTTGACGTCGGCGATATTATCAAAAGACCGACTCGGCAGCTCTCCCTGGGTGAGAGAATGAAATGTGAATTCATCATGGCCATGCTGCATGATCCGCGCATTGTGTTTTTGGACGAACCAACGATAGGCGTTGACATCCTTGCCAAGGAGAGAATCCGTGACTTCATCAGGGAAAAGAACAAGAAAGGTGTCACATTTATCTTGACAACGCACGACTTGGAGGACGTGGAGCGGTTAGCGCAGCGGGTAGTCGTGATCAACGCCGGGAGTGTTGTGTTCGACAACAGCATAGCTTCGCTCAGGAACCACCTGGGGCAGAAGAAACGCGTCAGAATTATGAGCGCCAAACCGCTGCCTCCCGTCNNCTGCCTGGCGTCAGGGTGCTTCAGCCATGGCAGGGACTTGAAACAAACCTGGAGATCGATCAAGCGATTATCAGTACTCAGGGGTTCATTTCCTATCTCGGTTCTCTAAGCACAATCGCCGACATCTCGATCCAGGAGCCTTCGATCGAGGAAGTCATCAAGGCGTTGTATAAAAGCTGCCCCCAGGTTTTGTAAACCAATCAGGCATTACCCTTCAGATTCGTCCACACATCGATTGCATCCAGTAAGGTCCGAATCGTTTTTTTAAACTCGTTGAAGCCCGGAGTTAATTGCTGATTCGCTTCATCCATATAGAGGCGCCTGTTTACTTCAATCATGATCGACCGGACTGGAGACTTGGTTCCGAGCAAAGGTAAGGGAACTATAGTCCCTTGATACGGCTTATTGATGCTTATCGTGAAACCCAATGATTTCAAGCAATTGCAGACTGCGGCGGCAAGCCCCTGCGGCGTATGCCATTCATCCGTTCCGATGCAAAAATCGGTTCGATCTGCGCTTTGATCCAACTCATTGGGTAAAGGTTTGGAANNATTTCTCGAAATTGTCTCCTCAGTCATCGACAATAATTTCTGATGATGCGGATCATAATATCGGGCCAGGATCCTGGAACGCAGATCCGGATTATCAGGGCGCAGATCCTCATTATAGGCGCCGCGTGTATAAACAACACCCATACCGCGACCAGACATGATTTCGTCAGCATCGTTTCTGAATCTCTCAACATCGCAGATTAAGCGGCTTACGGGGAATATGAGCCGATTCTGATATTGAGGACAATCGAAGAGCTCATCAACCGCATAATCCGTCAAGGCAATGACATTTCTGCGAATAACAGGCGGATCAGCGGAGAAGCTGCCAAGAAAGTCATCCGGAATAAGCGTTGAACTATGGGGGATATGGATGAGAATATTATCTGCCATTGAAAATTCTCCTTGACGATATTTCATTTAATTATACCAGAGCATCGTTTTGAAATACATCCGGCAGCCGATTTTCTATTTGATTTTCCCATTGGACTGACCAGGATTAAACAATATATATGCAAGAAACAAACTCCATTCATTGCTGCGAAAAACTCCCATTGCTATAATGCGCCTATACAAGAAAACTTGAGCGATTATCGGATAAGATCGGACGGTCATCTATTATGAAACAGCATGCAAGGGTCACGAATCTGAAATGTGAATATTGCAATGATCTTATCGGGATCGACCAGGCGGCGCCGCGGTTTTCCTGGCAAATTGAGACAGCGATTAAGGGGTTCACGCAAAAAGTTTACCGCTTGCTGATTGCCTCAAGTACCCGGCTTCTTGACATGAATATTGGAGACTTTTGGGATAGCGGCCAAGTGATAGCCAACGAACAACTAGGCATCTTGTATGAAGGCAGACCGTTGCTGCCCATGACCCGCTATGGGTGGAAAGTGATGGTCTGGGATGATCATGATGAGGCCAGCAGTTGGAGTCCTGCGGCCTGGTTTGTTACCGGTGTGCAGAAAGTGCATCAGTGGCCGGGGAAATTTATACGGCTTTTTGACGGTCAGGTGAATTTTACCCGCAAGGAGTTCGATCTTGCTTCTGACAGTGAGATTCAAGAGGCCTGGTTATTTGTGGCAGCCCGCGGAGCCAAGCATAATTCATCTGTTTGTTTTGTTAACGGGTGCAGGGTCGGCGAGGACGTCTATACGCCCGGTGCAACTGAATATTTTAAGATGCTTTACCGAGGGTATGATGTGATCTCTTTGCTCAGGCAGGGGCGAAATACGGTTGGTTTGATTTTTTCACAAACCGTCAGTTTAGTTTTGAAAATTCAGTTTGCCGACGGTCAGCAGAAGGTCATATTTTCCGATAATTCCTGGAAATGCGCGGGACAGGGGCCTTATGTCAAGCTGGAATACGTGGATCAGGCCATACACAATGGCAAGGCTGAGGAATATGATGCCCGGCTGGAATACTCAGGCTGGAACAGTAATGGCTACCCTGACGGCAATTGGGTAATCCCCCAATTAGAGGATATGTGGGGCATTACCTGGGGACCGCTGGTTTTAAAGCATATGAGCGCAGGATGTATCATTGATAAAAAATATGCGCCTGTTTCCGTACAGGTTTTGGAGCCGGGGATGGTTCTTTTCGATTTTGGCGTCAACATGTCCGGTTTTCCGGTCTTGCAGGCCAGCGCTCCCGCAGGGACGGTCATAACCATCCGGTTGGCGGAAAAACTTTTCCCGGACGGCAGGGCGATCGACAGCGACACTCTGGGCATGGATCACAAGCCATATCTGAAATATACGTTTCGCGGTGAGGGAAACGAGAGCTACCAACCGTCTTTCATGTATACCAGCTTCAGATATGCGGAAATTAGCGGCTATCCGGGCGTTTGGCGCCAGGAGAATATGAAGGCCTGCTTTATCCATAGTGACGTAGCCGGCAAATCAGAGTTTTCCTGCTCATCCGCTGATTTGAACCTTCTCGACCAGTGCATCCAGCGCAGCTTCTTATCCAATCTGGTTAACATACCCACGGATTGCCCCGGCAGAGAGCGCAGAGGCTGGACGGCGGATGCTTTTGCCGTCTGTGAAGCGGAAATGATCCGCTTCCAGATGCTGCCTTTTTATTACCGCTGGCTTGACGACATGATGGATTGCCAGCGGGGAAACGGTTGGATACCGGTAGAACTGCCGCTTTCAACTGATGTGAGTATCGATGTCATCTGGCCGGCCGCCGCCGTATTGATTCCCTGGGAATGTTATGTGCAATACGGTGATCTTAACCTATTGAAGAAATACTGGCCGATGATGAAAAAGTATGTGGACTTATTAATTGAGGTCAGCGATGAGAAGCATTTTCTGAGTGAAAGCTATCTGAATTATGGGGACCTGGCAGCAACGGAAAGGGCAAGCCGCTTGTATTTAGGCCAGTGTTACTTTTACCGCTGCGCCGCGTTGATCTCCCGAATTGCGGCAACGATAGGCTTGCCCAATGATTCGGATCGCTATGGGAAATTAGCTTCAGAGCTCCGAATGAGTATAAACCAGGTCTATCTTCATGAAGTGGATGGCCGCGCCTGGTATGATAATAATACGCAGAGCGCCAATGCTCATGCCTTGTTTATCGGCCTTTGCGATGAAAATAAGCGCAAGCGGGTGCTGGACGCGCTGGTCGCGGATATTGAGGAAAAGCAGACCAATACGACGGGTTTTCTTGGCACGATGTGCCTGATACCGGCATTGGCGGATAATGGCCGGCCGGATGTCGCTTACAGGATGGTTGGCAATCCCAGGCCGGGCGGTTGGCTGTATCTGCTCAAAGCCTTTCAGGCAACGACACTTCCGGAAAGCTATGACGGGCATGGCTCCATGAATCACGCCTTTCTCGGCGGCGCTCCCGGAGCCTGGTTTTACAAGTATCTGGCCGGTATATCACCTGCCCTGCCTGGATATAAGGAATTTACCGTGAAACCCTATTTCGCCGGGGATATCGAATGGGTCAGGGCCCGAATTGACAGCCCTTACGGGATTATTGCAGCGGAATGGGCACGACAAAACGGGCGAATTGTGGTCAAAGTCGATGTGCCGGCGAATACCGCCGCCAGGGTCCTGCTGCCGGGGAATAAGGGAAGGGATGACAACCAGGGTTTCGCGGCTGAAAAAGTGTTGTCCGGCCATTATGAATGGGAAATCGAAGAGGTTCCATGATATAATCATGAAGTATCGGAACGGGATGTGACCAGCCCAGAAATGACAGTATTTACTGGGCTACAAAACTAATATACAAGGAGACCATTATTATGCAGCAACTGCCGAAAACCATGAAAGCCCTGGTTGCGTTCAGCCAGAGCGATTATCGTTTTGTACCGGACTATCCGGTTCCGGTCTGCGGTCCGGATGATATCCTGATCAAAACCGAAGGCTGCGGCATCTGCGCCGGCGACCTCAAATGCCAGCACGGCGCCGCCATGTTCTGGGGCGATGCGACCCAGCCGGCCTGGGCGCAGGCGCCGTTCATCCCCGGCCACGAGTTTATCGGCGTCGCCGTTCAGGTGGGGAGCAACGTCTCGGGCTTTGCCGTCGGCGACCGCCTGGCGGCCGACCAGATCGTGCCCTGCGGCAAATGCCGCTTCTGCAAAACGGGCAAATACTGGATGTGCCAGCCGCATGAGATTTTCGGATTCTTTGACCACTTGAATGGCGGCATGGCCGAGTATATCCGGCTGCCCAAAGAGGCTGTCGTGCATCACGTGCCGGATAGTCTGCCGATCGAAGACGCTTTGCTGATCGAACCCTATGCCTGTTCCAAGCATTGTGTGGACCGGGCGCAGATTGGCTGCGAAGACATCGTCGTGCTGTCGGGCGCGGGAACCCTGGGCCTGGGCATGGTCACCTATGCCAAACTGCGCCATCCCAGCAAGCTGATCGTGCTCGATATGCAGGATAACCGGCTGCAAAAAGCGCTTGAATTCGGCGCCGACATCGTCTGGAATCCGGCCAAAGTGGATGTCGTCCAAGAGATCATGGCCCTGACCGGCGGTTATGGCTGCGACATTTACATTGAAGCAACCGGCCATCCTTCATCGGTTGTCCAGGGCATGCAGATGATCCGCAAACTGGGCCGCTTCGTCGAGTTCTCGGTGTTTGGCGCGCCGGCCACCCTGGACTGGTCGATCATCGGCGACCGCAAGGAGCTCGACGTGCTGGGCGCCCATCTCAGCCCTTATTGCTTCCCCTATGTCATCGAGAACATCGCCAACGGCACCCTGAAAACAAAAGGCGTGGTCAGCCGCACCTTCCGGCTCGAAGACTGGAAAGAAGCCTTTGATTTTGCAACCGGCCGGCATGGTGATTTGAAGGTTGCTTTCAAATTTTGAGGAGAACGGGACGATGAGCAAGACAATCAAAGAAATCCAGGCGATCCTAGAAAACGGCCAGGCTGTGATTGGCATTGAATTCGGGTCAACCCGCATCAAGGCGATCCTGATCGATCCGGACCACGAGGTGATCGCGACCGGCAACTACGATTGGGAGAACAGCCGGGTTGACAACATTTGGACCTACAGCCTTGAGGAAATCACCAAGGGGCTGCAGTCTAGCTACCGCAATATGGCGACAAGGGTCAGCGAACGCTACGGGGTTACCTTGCGCCGGGCCGCCGCCATGGGAATCAGCGGCATGATGCATGGCTATCTGGTTTTTGACCAACAGGGGCGGCTGCTCACACCGTTCCGCACCTGGCGCAACAACATCACCCAGCCGGCATCCGAAGAGCTGACCCAGCTTTTCAACTACCCGGTCCCGCAGCGCTGGAATATCGCCCACCTCGGCCAGGCTATGCTCAACAACGAACCGCATTTGCCGCAGATTGACTTCATGACGACCCTGGCCGGCTATCTGCACTGGAAGCTAACCGGGCAGAAAGTCATCGGTATTGGCGAAGCTTCTGGTGTATTTCCCATTGACATCCACACAAAAACATACGATGCAGCGATGTTGGAAAAATTCGGCCGCAGGGTCAGCGAGTGCCATTTGCCCTGGAAAATCACCGGCATTCTGCCGCGCGTCCTGTCCGCTGGCGATGATGCCGGCCAGTTGACTGAGTCCGGCGCTTTGCTCATCGACCCGACCGGCAACCTGCAGCCGGGCATTCCTTTCTGCCCGCCCGAAGGCGATGCCGGCACGGGCATGATTGCAACCAACAGCATTGCTGTCCGCACAGGCAATGTCTCGGCCGGCACATCGGTCTTTGCCATGGTCGTTTTGGAAAAAGAACTGTCACGGGTTCACGGCGAAATCGATCTTGTGACCACACCCGAGGGGAACCTGGTCGCGATGGTTCATTCCAACAATTGCACCTCCGACTATGACGCCTGGATCAGCCTTTTCGGCGAAGCGGCCCGCGCGCTGGGCGCTCAGGTCACAAAACCGGCTCTGTACGACACGCTGCTGGGCCTGGCCCTGGAGGGCGATCCTGATTGCGGCGGGCTTCTGTCCTATGGATATCTGTCGGGCGAACATATCACCGGTTTCGCGGCCGGCCGGCCGCTCTTTGTCCGCAGCGCCAACAGCACCTTCAATCTCAGGAATTTTATGCGGGTCAACTTGTTTACTTCACTCGGTGCGCTTAAAGCCGGCTTCAACATCCTGACCGGAGAAGAGGGCGTGCGTGTCGACGAAATCCGCGGCCATGGCGGTTTTTTCAAAACCCGCAAGGTCGGCCAGCGGATCATGGCGGCCGCTCTGGACACACCGGTTTCCGTTTTGGAAACAGCCGGCGAAGGCGGCGCCTGGGGTATCGCCGTGCTGGCGGCCTTTCGGGTGCAGCGATCTCAGGGTGAGACGTTGACCGATTACCTGGCCGGCAGAGTGTTCGCCGGACAGGCCGGCATCCTCGTTAAGCCTGATCCGGCCGATGTCGCCGGTTTCAACGACTTTTACGCTCGCTACCTCAGGGGATTGCCGATCGAAAGGGCCGCCGTCGAGTTTTTGTGAGACCGATCAATTGACTTCGTAAAATATTGCCGTCCAGGTGACTTGAGTCAGTCTTGCTCACGATAACGCACCAACAGGCTGGCGTTTTCGCTCGGTATAGTAACCGCCAGCCCGGCAGCCAGTTCGCGGCCGGTCCGGCAGGCGACGCTTTGCTGGCGCTGTTCATCGGAAAAAGTCAGGCTGTAGCACTTTTCTGGATTCAACCCGCGCAGGGCAAAGACCTTTTCTGCTTCAGCGCCGCTGCGACGGAAAAATAGAGCGAATCCATGGTCGCCGTT
>DOFA01000084.1 GCA_003532195.1 Clostridiales bacterium | reverse complement strand
CCGTTGATGCGGGCCGCGGCGTTGATGCGGGTGATCCAGAGCTTGCGGAATTCGCGCTTCTTGTTGCGGCGGTCGCGATAGGCATAGCTGAGGGATTTCATCACCTGCTGGTTGGCAACTTTAAACAGCTTGCTCTTGTGGCCGAAATAGCCCCTGGCAAGTTTGAGGATTTTTTTATGTCGTGCGTTTGTCCTGACGGATCTCTTGACTCTGGTCATATTGGAACCTCCCGTTAATATGAAGTGGATTCAGGCGCAACTGCTCTATTTGTAAGGAATCAGCTGCAGGATGGTTTTCTGGTCGACCTTGGAAGCAACCACCGATTTGCGCAGGTTGCGCTTGCGTTTCGTGGACTTCTTGGTCAGGATGTGTTTCTTAAACGCCTGAGACCGCATCACTTTACCGGTACCGGTAACCTTGTATCTCTTCTTCGATGCGCTGTGGGTTTTCTGTTTCGGCATGTGCAATTCCTCCCTGTATCTGTGATCAGCTTATTGAATCAATTTTTGCGGGGTGCCAGGAACATGATCATATTGCGGCCTTCAACCTTGGGATCGCGGTCGACCTGACCGTATTCCTTACAAGCTTCGACGAACTGCTTCATGACTTCATAACCCCGGCTGGTATAAGTCATTTCTCTGCCGCGGAACTTGATGACAACTTTAACCCGGTCCCCATCCTGTAAAAACCGACAGGCATTCTTGGTCTTGTATCCGAAATCGTGGTCTTCGGTCGTCAGCTTGAGGCCGACTTCCTTGACTTCCGTCACTTTCTGGTTTTTCTTGGCTTCACGTTCTTTTTTTGCCAGCTCAAACATGTACTTGCCATAGTTCATGATTTTGCAAACCGGGTTGTCAGCTTGCGGCGCGATCAGAACCAGATCAAGATCCTGATCCTCTGCCCTTTTTCTCGCTTCCGCCAACGGGACCACCCCGACCATGCTGCCATCGCTCTCAATCAAGCGAACTCTCGGAAACCTGATCTCTGCATTGATCAGCAGACCGCTGCCTTGCTTGCCGATAATCTACACCCCCTTCAAAATAAAAAACAGAGCCGATGCATCGCATCCGCTCCAGCTACAATCGCAGGTCTGTTACTCCCCTGCTTTAAGCTATTGACCTCTTCGCCAGGCTGGAGGTGAGAAGCGGACGCTTCTGCTTACTAACAGAGGTATTTTATCGGCTTGGCGCTTGTCTGTCAAGCCTTTTTGTGCTATCGTGGGAAAAAAGCCCGCCTGGGGCTGATTTCGGGAGGTTGACCTATGATTTCGCAAGCTGTGGCTGCCCGCTTAAGCCAAGGTTCGATGATCCGACGGATGTTTGAAGAAGGCAACCGGCTGAAGGCCATTTATGGCGCCGATCAGGTTTTCGACTTCAGCATCGGCAATCCCGACCTCGAACCGCCGGCCCAAGTGCTGCAAGCCATCCGGCAGCTGGCGCTGGATGAAACTCCCGGCCGGCACGGCTACATGAGCAACGCCGGTTACGAATCGACGCGGACGGCGATCGCCGGCCGGCTAAGCCGCAAGTCCGGTCTGGCTGTGCCGGCCGGCGCGGTCTGCATGACCGTCGGCGCGGCCTGCGCCCTGAACGTGGCGCTGAAAGCCCTGCTCGATCCCGGCGATGAAGTCCTGGTCCTGGCCCCCTACTTTCTCGAGTATCTCACTTACATAGACAACCACGGCGGCCGGCCGGTCGTCGTCAGAACCGACCCGGAGACCTTCCTGCCCGATCCGGATGCCATCCGGCTGGCGCTTACGCCCCGGACCAAAGCCCTGATCATCAATTCGCCGAACAATCCCGCCGGCGTGATCTATCCGGCTGATCTGCTGCGCCGGATCGGCGAGGTTCTGCGCCAGGCGCCGCAAACCGTCTATGTCTTGTCGGACGAGCCTTACGCCGAGCTGGCCTACGACGGCGCAATTGTGCCAGCCACCCTGGCCTGCCTGGACAATGTCGTCATTTGCGACAGCTGGAGCAAGTCGCTGTCGCTGCCGGGCGAGCGGATCGGTTTTCTGGCCGTCAGCCCGCGCTGCGAAGACGCCGACCGGCTGGCCGAAGCCGCCGCCTTTTGTCTGCGGACGCTTGGTTTTGTCAACGCCCCGGCGTTTTTCCAACGGGTGATCGAGTTGGCGCTGGAGGCCAGGGTGGACATCCGGCGCTACGAAACGCGCCGCAATATGCTGGCCGATATCCTGCAGGAAGCTGGCTTTAATCTGAATCGGCCGGCCGGCGGCCTCTATCTCTTCCCAAAATCGCCGATCGCCGACGATGTCGCTTTCGCTGAAGCCTGCGCGCGTCACCGGGTGCTGCTGGTCCCCGGCAGCGGTTTCGGTTTCCCCGGCCATGTCCGTCTCTGCTTTGCCGCCAGCGAGTCCAGCATCCGCGGCTCCGCCGCCGCGTTCCAGGCGATCGGGCGCGAGTTTGGAGTGAGTTGATAAATAGCCGGTGATCAGGCGCCAGTCGCATCTTGCCCGCTGGTTTTTTATTCCTCGGGAGTAACCACAATCAATAAAACACCCAACGCCAGGGTTATTCTCACCGCCGGCGAGACTGGCCGGTTGCTGAGACCGCGGGTGCTGCCGCGGTTAAGACGGGCGTCGGTTAACGGATATTCCAGCCCCTGGTAGGTCAGGCCGGCTATTTCATCCGTGATCGGGATAGCTGATACGATCCAGGGCGGATTCGCCTGAACCGGAAGGTCGAGATTGAGTGTTTGGCCGCCGGCCAACGTGTAGGTTGTGCTGCGCCCGTCCGTCAGGATCAGGCGCCATCCTTCGCCCGCCAGCCTGCCAGCCAGCAGCTGGTTGGCCAGGACATGATCCGGGCGGCTGCCGGTGACACCTAGAATAACCCCTTCATGCTGTTCGGGCGGCCCCGGTAAATCGGCCAGGGCGGCCTGGATGGCCAATTCCGAATCGGTTTCGTTCTTCATGGCCGGGAAACGGCTGACCGGTACTTGCTGTTCTCGGATCCAGGACAAGTCATCAGCAGCGATGGAGTCCAGGTCGCCGACCAGAAGATCCGGGCGAACGCCCAAGCGGCGCAAATGCCGTGCGCCGCCGTCAGCACAGATTACCCGGTCAGCGGTTTGCAGCCACAGGCGGGCAGCTTCGTCATCGCAGATTTCGCCAGACAGGACTACAAGGCAGCGCATTGGCGCAGTTCCCGCACAGCCGCGGCCGGATCCGGGCGATCAAAGACCGCGCTGCCGACGACAAACATATTGGCGCCGGCCAGCCGGGTTTCGCGGATATTGCCGCAGGAAATCCCACCGTCGATCTGCAGGTGGACCGGCCGGTCCTGCTTGTCCAGCATCTGCCGCAGGCGTTTGATCTTGCCGGTCATCGTCTGGATATAATGCTGGCCGCCAAAACCTGGGTTGACCGTCATCAGCAGGACCATGTCGACATAAGGCAGCGCCTCTTCGATGACTGCCAGCGAGGTGCCCGGATTGATCGCGACGCCGGCGGTACAACCGGCAGCGGCGATTTGCTGCAGGCCGCGCAGGAGATGCGGACAGGCCTCGGCGTGGATGACCAGGCTGTCGGCGCCGCTGGCGGCAAAAGGTTCGATCCAGCGGATCGGATCTTCGATCATCAGATGGACATCGAGCGGCAGACGGCAGTGTTTGCGCAGCGCGGCGACCACCGGCGGGCCAAAAGTCAGATTGGGCACAAAGTGCCCATCCATGACGTCAACATGGATCAGATCGGCATCGCCGGATACCCGGTCGATAGATGCGCCAAGGGCGGTGAAATCGGCAGACAGGATCGATGGGCAAATCAAGATCCGGCCGGCGGTCTGGCTATAATCTGGAATCATGAAAAAACCTCCTTATGTCATGGGCTTTTGCTGCCCGGTCATGATCGGGTATGCGGTCTGCTGCCGCTGTAGGGGTTAAGGCTGTCCAGCCGGGTGCGGAAATAACGGTACCGCTGCAGCCGGTCCGGATCCATGCCGCAGCCGGGTACGGCGCAGCCCAGTTCGCCGAGGTGGCGGCAGCCGGTAAACCGGCACTGCCCTGCCGCTGCGAGGATTTCCGGATAACCGGCCGCCAGCTGTTCGCCACTGACGCCCAGGTCTTCCAGTTCCAGAGAACTGAATCCCGGAGTGTCTGCCAGATAACCGCCGGCGAGAGGATAAAGTTCGACATGGCGGGTGGTTTGCTTCCCTCGCCCGACCCGGCCGCTCAAGCTGCCGATCAGCGCAATTTCAGCTCCGGCAAGCCGGTTTAGCAAGGTCGATTTACCGACGCCAGACTGGCCGGCGAAGGTGATCACCCGGCCGCGCATCCATTCGCGCAGCTGATTTAAGCTGGCCTGATCGTCCGGCTCCGTCTCAATGGTCCGGCAGCCTGCTGCACGGTAGCCGGCTGTCACATCCGGGATGGCTTGCGGCAGATCTGTTTTCGTCAGGCAGATCAACGGTTCAATCTGGTTCAGCAGGCAGATTGTCAGGAGCTTGTCAGCCAGATAAGAGTCCGGGGGCGGCTCAGCCGCTGACAAGGTGATCACCATGCCATCCAGATTGGCTATCGGCGGGCGGACCAGGTAATTGCGGCGCGGCAAAATTTTACACATGCGCCAGGGGGTATCCGGATCACCGCTGGGTTCGCATTCCACCAGATCGCCGATGGTCGGAACGAGGCCCTCTTTGCGGAAAATGCCCCGGGCGCTGGCCATCCCGACCGGTCCGGCATCGTCGGCTATCAAATATTGGCCGCCCACGCCCCGGAGAATTCGTCCCGTTCTGGTCATGGGTGGTTGTCGTTCTTGGTGGCTTCCGTCGTCGTTTCTCCCGGGGTCGGTTCCGGTTGTGTTTCCGACGGCGCCGTGGTTTCGGTCGGCGGCAGGGTCGGCGTCGGCGCTTCGGTCGGCGTCGGCGCTTCGGTCGGCGTCGGCGTCGGATTCAAGTATTGGTCATAGTCCAGCTGGGTGCCGTAACTGAACGCCACCACGGTCTGCACCATCACTTCCGTGCCAGCCTGTATGCTTTGCTTAATGATAATCCGATTTGCTTCCGGCACATCAACCGGCTGCCCGGTCAGCGGATCGACCGAAAGATTGGTCAGCGGCCCGATGGTCAGGTTCAGGCTGATCATGGTCGCCTTGGCCTCGGCAAAGGGTTGGCCGGCCAGATCCGGCATCAGGACCTTGGGCTGGCCGTCGCTGACCACCAGGGTGATATCGCTGCCGTTGGGAACGCTTTGGCCGGCCTCGGGAATCGTCTTGATGACGACCCCTTGGTCAAAGTCCGAATACTCATAGGTCAGCGTGACTTTGAAGCCGTATGTCTGCTCCAGCTCAGTCTCGGCTTTTTTATAGGTTTGGCCGGCATAATTGAGAATCGTGACCAGGTTCTTGCCGCCGCTGATATAGAGAGTCAGTGTAGATCCGCCCGGTTTGATCAGATAGCCGGCCTTGGGGTTCTGGTCGATGATGATCCCTTCGTTGACTGAATCGTTAGCCCGGAAAACGGGAGCATAGTTGACTCCGGCTTTCTTCAGGATCTGTTCGATAGCGGTCCATTCCTGTCCGACATAGTCCTTGACTTCAAATTCCGCTTCCGTTGTCCCCGTCATGCTGGTCTGGATTTTCTGGACAACCCAGATGCCGATCGAAGTCAGAAAGACCAACGACAGCAAAACGATACTGATCACAATCGCCACATCGCGCTGGCGGGAATGGCGGCGCTCATTGATCATTTTTTCAATTTCCCGTAGCTTGCCGTAATTCGGTTCGGGCCGTTTCAAGCCCAGAGCGGTCGTATTGCCCTCGCCGTCGCGCACATTGTCAGCGGCGCCATAAACGCCTTCCGGTTCAATCATGAAGGCATCCAGTTCATCCACCAGCTCGCGGGCATCCTGGTAGCGGTTGTCCGGTGATTTCCGGATGCATTTAAGGATGATCCTGTCCAGCCCGACCGGTATGCCTGGCCGAACAGCCGACGGGGGCTGCGGCGTTTCCTGCAGGTGCTTGATGGCAATGGCCACCGATGTTTCCCCGTCAAAGGGAACCTGTCCGGTCACCATCTCGTAAAGCATGATGCCCAGGGAATAAATGTCCGATTTTTCGCTGACCAGACTGCCGCGCGCCTGTTCCGGCGAAAAATAGTGCACCGAACCGAAAGTCACGCCGCTGGTCAGGGTGATCGTATTGGAATTGATGGCGCGGGCGATGCCAAAATCGGTTACTTTCGCAACCATGTCCCGGGTGATCAGGATGTTGTGCGGCTTGATGTCCCGATGAATGACTCCGCGCCTGTGGGCATGTTCCAGCGCCAGACCGATCTGGATGGCCAGCGGCACGGATACTTTCCAGTCCAGCATGCCTCGCTGCTTGATCAGGTCTTTCAAGGTCGATCCTTCGACATATTCCTGGACGATGTAGCGCAGGTCGCCGTCCTGGCCGTAGCCCAGCACCCGCACGATGTTCGGGTGATCGAGGCTGGAGGCGGCCCGGGCTTCCGTATCGAACTTCTTGATAAACTCCCGGTCGCGGCTCAGATCGTCTTTCATGATCTTAATGGCAACCGGGCCGCCGGTTTGCTGATCGGTCGCCAGATAGACATGAGCCATGCCGCCTTGCCCGATTGCCCGGACGATGCTGTATCGGTCTCCGATCAGGGTTCCCTCCGGAACCTGCTGGTTATTTAAGTCCATTCTACATCCTCCAATAAATTCACAGTCAGACAAAAGCAGCCAGGACGGTCACATTGTCTTCGCCGCCTGCCGCCAGTGCCAACTGGACCAAATGCTCCGTCAATATGGCGGGGGTCCGGTCCCGGCGCATCGCGGACCGGATTTCCTCCTCGGAAACCTGGCCGTGCAGCCCGTCGCTGCACAGAATCAGCCGGTCACCGCGCCGGATGTCCACGGTCAGAAGATCCGGCTGCAGGTACTCCGGAACGCCCAGAGCCCGGGTCAGGACATTGCGGTGCGGATAGAAGGCGGATTCCTCGGGCGTCATGGTTCCGGCGTCAATCATTTCCTGAACCAGCGTATGATCCACCGTCAGGCAGGACAAGCTGTTTTCGCGCAGCAAATATAAGCGGCAATCGCCGATATGGGCGATTTTCAGGATATTCGGCAGCAGGACAGCCAGGGTCAGGGTCGTTCCCATGCCCCGGTTGTCTTCGCTGGCCAGAGAACCGAGGTAGACCTTGACATTTGCTTTCTCAAAGACATCTATCAGCTGCCGGTCCAGGTTTTCCGCAAACTGGTCCGGCTTGTACTCGGAAGCAAGGCGGTCCCGCACATATTCCACCGCGATCTGGCTGGCCAGTTCGCCGCGCCGGTGCCCCCCCATGCCGTCGGCCAGGATAAAGGCATATGGGTAAGAACCATCATGTTCCATGATGGCATAATGATCCTCATTATTGGCGCGCACCAATCCGGTATGGGTGGCGGCGCCATAGGTCAAGGGTTCCCGCATGCCTCGCTGTTTCTCCTTAGCTGGCCGCAGGCGGCCATGATGTCCGCGCCTAACTGCCTGCGGACGGTGGCATTGATGCCGGCCCGGGTCAATCGCTCGAGAAAGGCCTGGACATCCGCCGGGCTGCTCTGCCGATAGGCGCCGCCAGGGAATTCATTGGCCGCAATCAGGTTGACGTGGCACAGCATGCCTTTCAGCCGGGCAGCCAGTTCAGCCGCGTGCTCCGGTCGGTCGTTGACGCCGCTGAACAGGGAATATTCAAATGAAATCCGCCGGCCGGTCCGTTCTGTGTGCCGCCTGCATGCCGCCAGCAGCTGTCCGAGGTCATGGCGCCGGGCAATTGGCATCAGCTGGCGTCGGATCGGATCGTTGGGCGCGTGCAGCGAAACAGACAAAGTGACCGGCAGACCTTCATCTGTGAATTTTATCATTTCAGGCACAAGTCCGCAAGTTGAGACAGAAATATGCCGCATGCCGATATTCAAGCCGCTGGGGTCGTTGACCAGGCGCAGGAAGCGAATCAGGTTGTCATAATTGTCAAAAGGTTCGCCGATGCCCATCACCACAGCATGGCCGATTCGTTCGCCGCAGTCGCGAGCGATGCGGGCGACCTGGGCCAGCATCTCGCCGTGGCTGAGGCTGCGGCCAAAACCGGCATCCGCCGAGGCGCAGAATGTGCAGCCCATCCGGCAGCCGGCCTGGGATGACAGGCATACGGACAAGCCGTAGTGATAGCGCATCAGAACGCTTTCGATTACATTGCCGTCATGCAGCCGGAAGACATACTTTGTTGTGCCGTCCAGGGCCGATACCAGCTTCCTCTCCAACTGCAACCCGGAGACGATGAATTGCCCGTCCAGCAAGGCGCGCAGTTCGCGCGACAGGTTGGTCATTTCCGAAGTCGATTCAATCCCGCGGCTGACCCACTGGTGAATCTGGGTAGCGCGATAGGGCGGCAATTGATTCTCCCGGGCCCATTCCTGCCAATCCGCTAAGGTCAGGTCATAAAGATAGCGCATGTCATGTCCTCCTCAAGCGCGCAATAAAAAAACCATCCAGCTGGTGCCGGTGCGGCAGCAGCTGCAGCCAGCCTTCCCGCGCCTGCTGTGCCAGATCCGGCTGCCGGGTCACGGCTGCCGGCATGTGCGGCGTCAGGTCTTCCAGGCGGAACCGGTTGCCGCTTTCTTCCAGAAAAGCCTGGACCCGGCCGATGTTCTCCGCCGGATTGATGGTGCAGGTACTATAGATCAGAACGCCGCCCGGACAAACCAGAGTCGCGGCATATTCCAGGATCGACTGCTGCAAAGGATAAAGTCCGATCATTTTTTCATGGGTCATCGTCAGGCGGATTTCCGGTTTTCGGCCCAGCAAACCCAGTCCGCTGCAAGGAACATCCGCCAGGACCAGGTCGGCCGTACCGGCCAGCCGGGGGTCCATACCGGCGCCGGTCGCGTCGCCCGTTTGGCAGGATATGCTTGTCAAGCCCAGACGTTGAGCCTGTCCGGTTACCAGCTTCAGTCGTTCCGGATTGATGTCGGTTGCCAGGATCCGGCTTCGGTCGTCTGACCGTTCCGCGAGGTGGCAGGTTTTGCCGCCTGGCGCGGCACACAGGTCGATCACCGTCTGGCCGGGCTGCGGGCTGGCGGCATAACCGACCAGCATGGCTGCCTCATCCTGAATCGTCAGCCGGCCGTCCTGCCAGGCCGGCAGCTCCCTGACCGCGTGCCCGCGCAGATCCAGAAGCAAAGCTTCCGCGCAATAGCGGCCTGCCTCGGCGCCTATGCCGGCTGCCTGCAATTCATCAGATACTGAGGCGGCCGAGGCCTGCAGCCGGTTAACCCGCGCGGTGACCCGGACATCCTCGCAGAGAAAAGCCTCACCCAGAGCTGCCGCTTCCGCCGGACCATACCACTTGCGCAAATAACCGTAAAGCTCCGGCGGCAAGCTGTAATAAACCGCCGGATTACCGGAAGGCAGGTCGATCGGGCTGGCGCTCAGACGCCTGAGGATGGCGTTGGCATAGCCG
>DOFA01000153.1 GCA_003532195.1 Clostridiales bacterium | reverse complement strand
AATAGCGCGGTGCATCTCCCCCGAACTGATCGCCCAAATGATGAAACTGGGGCATGGTGATGAAATAGCTTTCGTTGACGCCGACTTTCCCGCCTATGCCTGCGGAAGCTCGATTATCCGGGCCGATGGCATAGACATGCTGACCATGTTGAAGGGCATCCTGCCTTTGCTGCCTTTGGACACATACTGCGACAAACCGGCTGTGATGATGGATGTTGCCGGCAATCAGCCCAAACCGGATGTCTGGGCAGCCTACGCGGACCGGATTGCAGAATACCATAAACCTTTCCAGGAGTTTGAATTCATCGAACGGTACACCTTTTATGAAAGGGCCAAAAAGTGCCGGAGCATCGTGATCACAGGCGAAACAGACGGCAATATCATTCTGAGAAAAGGTACTGTGGCGGATCAATAGCGGGGTTAGATCGATGAGGATTGCATTGGCTTTTTTCCAACATGAAACCAATACTTTTAGTCCGGTGACAACCAGGCTGCCGGATTTTGAGATTGTTTCCGGTGTGGAAATGCTGCAAAAAGTGAGCTGCTGCCAGATCTTTACCCAGGCGGAGGCGCAGCTGGTTCCGACGGTATACGCGAATGCCCTGCCATCGGGGCCGATTGATTATGAAAGCTATCTGAGCATCCAGAACAGGATCATCAGCCAGCTGGATGGCCGGCTGGACGGAATTTGGCTTCACCTGCACGGGGCGATGGAGGTGCAGGGATTGGGCAGCGGCGAAGCGGCTTTGCTGGCGGCGATCCGGCAGAAAGTCGGCATGGACATCCCGATTGCGGTCGTTCTCGATTTTCATGCCAACAACTCGGCCTGGATTACCCAATACGCCAATATCGTCTGCGGCTACCGGACGGCCCCGCATGTCGATATCGCCGCCCAGGAACAGAAAGCGGCCCGGCTGCTGCTGCAGAGCCTGCAAACCGGGATCATCCCTCATTCTGTCCTGATCCGGGTGCCTGTTGTTTCCAATGGCGATGTGGTGACAACCACCGTCGAACCCATGTCGGGATTCATGAAAGGCCTGGACGACGCCGATCAATTGCCGGGCATCTGGTCAGCATCGGTTTTCAACGGTCAGCCGTGGGCCGATGTGGCCGGCGCCGGGGGCAGCGTCGTCGTCAGCTGCACAGACCTGGATTCCGGTCTGGAACTGGCGCAGAAACTGGCTGAAGCTTTATGGGAAATGCGCAGCAGCTATCAGTTCCCTGAACCGTTAGTCGATCCTGCAGACGCGATCCGCATAGCGGCAGCGTCGAAAAAAACACCGGTCTTCATCACCGATACGGGAGACAACGTGACCGGCGGCGCCGCCGGCGATCAGGCGGAGCTGCTGGAGCTCTTGCTCAAGGCGAAAACTGCGGGTACGCTTTTGGGCGGAATCACCGACGCGGCAGCCGTGGCGGCATGCCGCAAAGTAGCCCCCGGGGGCCAGGTGCAGCTTCGTTTGGGCGCAAGTCTGGACCGGAGGGGAAATAGCCTGGCCATGCAAGTCGAAGTCAAGGCGCACGGGACGATTCCGTTCTGGCAGGACGACGGCAGCTGCGACTGTGTCGTCGTTCATTCAGCAGGCGTGGACATTGTCATAACTGAAAAACGCTGCGCCTTCACTTCGCCGGCGAGTTTTCGGCGCCTGGGAATTTCGCCGGAGGACTACCAGATCATCGTGGTCAAGCTGGGCTATCTGTTTCCGGAATTGCAAAAAATTGCCGGCGGCACCTTGATGGCGCTGACGGCTGGAGCGACTTGCGAGAACATCACGCAGCTCGAGTTTAAAAAAATTCCCAGACCGATGTATCCTTTTGACCAGGACTTCAACTGGCGGCCAAAGGTAGAATGGCCCCAGGCGAGCAAGGAGAACGGCGTATGACACGGATCAAGGATGTGGCCCAGGCGGCAAATGTCTCCATCACAACCGTATCCAATGTGATCAACGGCAAAGGCAACGTCAGCGAGGACGTCTATCGCCGGGTCACCCAGATCATGGCCGATCTGGATTATCACCCGAGCATACTGGCCCGCAACTTGAAATCCAACAAAACCCGCTTCATCGGTGTAGTTCTTCCTGACCTCTACGGCCATTACGGCCAGATGCTGGACGGGATCATGAAGGTGCTCAATGACAGCAGCTATCACCTGATNNACCTGATCATCAAAACGACCGATGATTATCCGACCCAGGAGAATGCCATGATCAGCGAGCTGATCGACCTGGGCGTCAAGGGATTGCTGGTCGTCCCGTCCGGCGACAGAATCAACCAGCGGATCATCGGCGGCAACAAAATCCCCTATATCCTGATGGAACGTTATTTTGACAACATCGATTGCAGCTACGTCCGCTTTGACAACGAAAAGGCCGTTTACGAACTGACCAGCCGCCTGATTGCAGCCTGCGGCCCAATCCGGGGCTCAGACACGCATCTGGTGCTGGTGGCCGGTCCTGACGAATTCTTGTCCGAAACCGACTGCATTAACGGATTTACCGCGGCCTGCAAAGATATCGACTGCGAAATCATTCGGGTCCCGCATAATGAGGAAAAGGCCTTTGGCGAACTTGTCGGGTTTTTATACGAGAACCAGAAGAAAACAGCCGGCTACGTGGTAACCAATGAAATCGTCGCCCGCTGCCTGGACGAAGCCTTGAAAATGTACGGCTTGGAGGCTAAAGTATACGCCCTTTCCGGAGACAGCTGGTTTACTTATTCGAACAATGGCAGCCACCTGCTGCGCAGCCGATCGGCAATAGAATGCGGTGCGGAAGCGGCGAAACTGCTTCTGAACTGGATCAAGTCGCCGGCGGTATTCGAGAGCGTCCAGATGACTCTGCCATTCCAGCCCTACAAACCGGAAGTCATTTATAAAAAGCCTTTAACCGTGAGCGACAGCCTGCGCGTGCTCATGGTCAGTTCGCCCGCGGTTGACGCGCTCAAAGAACTGCTGGCCAATTTTGTCAATCACTACCAAATCAAAGTCGAGATCGAAGAATGCGGCTACAACGAGCTTTACAATCGCCTGATCAATGCCCGGCCAGGGATTCCGGATCCGGTCGACACTTATATGATCGACCTGCCCTGGATCGGCAGCGTTCTGGAAAAAGACCTGCTACTCAGTCTGGATGAATATCTGCGGGCAGACGGCGACCAGTTCCTGGAAAATTTTATACCTTATGTGCGCCGTCAGCTGATTGAGATCTCCAATCATGTCTATACGATTCCATTCATGACCGGCAGCCAAATGCTGTTCTACCGTAAAGACCTGTTTAACAACCCGGAAATCCGGCGCAATTTTTTCCTGCAGTGCGGCATCGAGCTCCGTCCGCCAACGACCTGGTCAGAATACAACATCATCGCCCGCTTTTTCACACAAACCTTCAATCCTGAATCTCCGGTCAAATACGGGACCTGCATTCTCGGGGAAATACCGACCGGCATCATCGAAGAGTTCCTGCCCCGCCAATGGTCATACAACGGAAGGTTCATGTCCCGCGAAGGGGATCTGGCCATCAATACGATCCAAAATAAAAAAGCCCTGGAGAATCTCTGCGAAGCTTACCGTTATTCGGTCCCTGAGAGCATCGGTTATATGGAAGACGAACAAATCAGGGATTTCATCAATGGCGATGTCGCTCTGATTTCAACATTCAACTCGCACATCCTGAGCATGTACAACAAGGCGTTCGCCCACTTTCTGCCCAATATCGGCTTCGGTTCCGTACCTGGCCGGAAATCCCTGGCCGGCGGCTGGGCCCTGGGCGTCAGCAGGCAGTCGCGCAATCCGGAGCTGGCTTTCCGGTTTATCAAATGGGCTTGCAGCGACGCGCTTGCCGTCCACAATACCTTGCTAGGCGGGCTGGTCCCGAAGAACATCATCGACAAATCGGCAAAGGTGTATCGAATTTATCCCTGGCTGGAAAACTGCGGCACGCTGCTGGAAGCCGGCCAGAAAAGAGAAATCATCAAGGATCGCCAAGGCCGGATGATCGGGCAGAACAAATTCGAAGACGAGTTGTCCCAGGTTCTTCTCAAAGCCGTCGCCGGCGAGATCAGCTCATCCGGCGCCCTCAAACTGCTGCATAGCAAGCTTTCAGGGATTATCGACCGATAACTGAAGGGGGATTCAACAGTCATGCTGAATCAAAAAAGTTTCTGGAAAAGATTTATCAAGGATTATGAATTACATTTGCTGGTGTTGCCAGGTCTGGCTGTCCTGCTCATATTCAAATATTTGCCCATGTATGGAATCGTCATGGCTTTTCAAAATTTCAATCCCGGGAAAGGCATTTTCGGAAGTGATTGGGTTGGTTTTAAGCATATTATTGATTACTTTGAAGATCCCTATTTTTACCGGACTATGCGGAATACTTTTTTACTGGGCTTCTACACGCTTCTGTTTTCTTTCCCGGCTCCAATTATTCTGGCTTTGCTTTTTAACGAAATCAGAAACCGGATTTTCAAACGGGTTGTCCAGACAATTTCTTATATGCCCTATTTCCTTTCCACGGTTATCGTGGTCGGCCTGGTCATCGAGTATACCAATCTGTCTGAAGGCCTGATCAACAACATCATCGAAATGCTTGGCGGGCAGAGGATCAATTTCTTCGCCCTGACCCGCTGGTTCCGCCCGCTGTATATCCTGTCCGGCATCTGGCAAGGCGTGGGTTTTGGCACGATCATCTATCTGGCAGCTTTATCGGGCGTCGACGAAGAACTGTATGAAGCCGCAGTTATTGACGGCGCCGGCAGATTCAAGCAAATGCGTTATATCACGCTGCCTGGCATCACTCCGACCATAACGATCATGCTGATCCTGGCAGTTGGCGGCATCCTGGGCAACGATTTCCAGAAAATCCTTCTGATGTACAGGCCAGGGCTGTATGAAGTCGCCGATGTTGTCAGCACCTATGTCTACCGGGCAGGTATCGAAGGCGCCAATTACAGCTATTCGACCGCCATCGGGCTGTTCCTGTCGGTAGTATCCTTTGTTTTCCTTTACAGCACCAACAAGATCAGCAAAAAATTCGGCGACACTTATTTATGGTAGGGGGTGGCAGCGGTGAGGCGGTATAAATCATTCGGCTCGGTCACTTTTGATGTTTTAAACGTCTGTTTCTTGGTTGTGCTCTGCATCATATTTGTCTATCCGGTCTACCTGACGTTACTTTTTTCTGTCAGTGAAAGCAGCAAAATGCTCACAGCTAACAAAATATCCTTCCTGCCAAACGGATTTACTCTGGAATCATATAAGTATTTGATCCGGGACCGGAATATTTTACGATATTACTGGAATACGATTGTTTACGCGTCACTGGGCACAACCATTATGCTTTTACTGACCAGCATGATGGCCTATCCGCTGTCGCTTCCCAAATACAGCGGTAAAAAACTGGTGATCGTTCTGCTGACAATTACCATGTTCTTTGGCGGCGGTCTGATTCCTTACTATATCATCATCAGAATGCTCGGTATGCGCGACACCTTGTGGGTGATGATTGTTCCTGGAGCAATATCGGCATGGAATGTGATTATATTCCGGACGTTTTTTCAGAACATCCCGTCATCCCTGCGTGAATCGGCGATGATCGACGGCGCTTCACCCTTCAGAATACTCTTCAGGATCATTGTACCCCTGTCGAAGCCGCTGTTGGCAACGTTCGCGCTATTTTCAATCGTCGGCTACTGGAATGATTTCTTTACCGCCATGCTTTTTCTGAATGACAATGAAAAATACCCGATTCAAATGCTGCTGCGGCAAATGCTAGTCAATCTTGACATGACCGACCTGTCCAACGCGCTTTATCAAAGTGAATTCATGCGCCGGCGCGTCAACATGCGGACTTCCAATGCGGCAGCGGTTATCATTACGATTACGCCGATCATGTGCGTGTATCCTTTTCTGCAGAAGTACTTTGCCAAAGGTGTGATGATCGGTTCCATCAAAGGGTGATATAAAGCGCGAAAGCTCTTTATAAATATAAAAAAGGAGAGAAAAGACATGAAAACAGGCAAAATTCTATCCATCTTTGTGTGTTTGGTGCTATTGATCGGACTCGCCGCCAGCTGCAGCGGTGGGGAGACTACAACAGCAACAACAGGTGCATCCACAACCAAAGCAGAAACAACGGCAACAACGACCGAAGCTAAGCCCCTGCTGCCTANNGAAAGGGGACGAGATCACGTTTACCGGGTTGTGGGTAGATTTCTCCACACCAGAAGACAATCTGATCGATGCGGAAATCTACAAGAGAATCGGCAACATCAAGTTTGACTGGGACCTGACCGGGTGGGACGACTATTATACCAAGATTGAAACCACCATGGCAGCGGGCGATCTTTACGACATCACCGTCGTGAATGCAATCAACGTCACGACCACATACGGGCCAACCGGCGTGCTGCTGGATTTCAACGCCTACAAAGACATCATGCCCAATGTCCAGGTCATGGCCGCCCAATATCCGGCGTTCAATTACCTGGTCGATGCGGAAGACCATCGGTACGTCCTGTATAACCAGAAAACGTCCGATTGGCCGAACAACGCGTGGACCTATAACAAAACCCTGTTTGAAAAGCTGGACCTGAAAATTCCGACCACCGATGCTGAATTACTGGATGTCCTGCGTAAGATCAAGGCTGCTGAAGGTTTTGCCGGATATCCGGCGGTTTATGGATCGGGCGGCATTGTCGGTGAGATCGGCACCATGTACGGACTGGACACCAGTATCGCTTTCGATCAGGAAACCCGCAAATGGTATTATGGTCCGTTCGAGAATGACAACTATAAAAACACCCTGCAATTTATCAACACTATGTGGAATGAAGGCTTGATGGACCTTGAGGCCGACACGCAGTCCCAGGATCAGTCCCTGGCGAAAATGGTCGCCGGGAAATGGGCTCTTGCCTATTACTGGGAAGGCTTCACCGAATTGATGGGCTATGGCACATCGACACCTGTCGACTGGACAGCCGGGAGTTTTATCACGCCGAAGGGATCCGGCGGCAAGAACTACACAATATTTGCTTCCGGATTATATGACGGCATGCCGACTTGGGGCGTGGCCTGCAATGCCAAGAGCGAGCACCCTGAACTGCTGGCAGCATTTTTTGATATGTGCTACGGTGAAGATTTTTCAACAATCTACAACTGGGGTGTCGAAGGCTTGACTTATTACGTGGGAACAGACGGCTTGAAACATTTCACGCCGGCAACCAAAACATCGATGAATCCAAATGGAACGTACGCCCTGAGCCGCGGCATCAATTATGACTCGCACCTGGGCATCCTGGATATGCGTTCTTATGTTCTGAAGACAATGCCGGCCAGCGCCATTGAAGCCAACAACATGAACATTGAAGCATTGAAATCGGGCAAATTAATGCCCTGGATCAACCAGCCGCGCCCGACGTTGTCATCAGCGGAAAATGATATCTATTCAAAAACCATGACTCCTATTGGAACTTATGTCTCAGAAATGCAGATCAAGTTTATTACCGGCACAGAAAGCTTCGATAATTGGGATGTATTTCTGGCGGGAATCAAGGATAAGGGGGACATCGATCAGGTCCTCGAAATCCTGAACTCCAAAGAGCAAGTCCAGCTCGGCGAGAGAATTTATGAGATTGCCACGCCCTGAAACCTGCCATGAATTCTAGATTCATCAATTTCAGAACCTTGAATTCATGCTGCGGACGGAGAAAAACGCTCCGTCCGCATACCCATGCCGTGACATATTTCTCGCGAGGCTTTTCCCATATGTAAGTTGCTCCCGCCCGTGTCGTCTGGTTTTCTCTGCCGGTTGCCTGTCCGGCAGCGAATTAAACTGCGATCCCGGGATCAGCTGAATCCAAAGGAAGGACCCAGCGGCTGACAAACAAACAGCTCAGTATTGATAGTATTTAATGGACTGCAAAATGATTATAGGAGTAAAATATGAAACTACCGGAAAAATGTTATTACATCTCAACTGAAGGCCGAGACAACTGGAGCGGTACTTTAGATTGCCCATCTTCTGATCTGAGTGATGGTCCGATTGCCAGTATCAGCAAAGTCCAGCAGATCGTACGCGACATTGAAAAAACTGGTATTGGTGCTATACATGTTATATTTCGCGATGGCACCTATTATCTGAACGAGCCTTGGCAATTGACCGGCTTTGATTCGGGAACGATAGATTGTCCTGTGATCTATGAAGCCTGGCCTGGAGAAAAGCCGGTCATCAGTGCCGGCATGCTAGTTGCGGAATGGCAGGAAATCATGCGCAACGGCATCAGAACATGGGTTGCCCCGGCTCCAAAACATTATTTCCACAACTTGTGGGTAAATGGCGAGCGCAGGCTTCGCCCCCGGTATCCCAGAAATAGTTTGCTGCGAACCGTAGGTCCTTCACCGGGCTCGTTCCATGAAGGAACGAGTGAATTCATGGTCGGACCAGAAAATCTTCGCCATTTTGCTTATCAAGATGATGTTGAAATGGTGTATTTCGCCGTATGGACGGAATCACGCCTGCCAATCCAGTCGATTGATTGGGAAAAAGGTGTTATCCATACCGGACTGCGCAGCGCGATGAACGCCTGCGATGTGAGTTGTTCATCCCAATACTATTACGATAACGTGTTTGAGGAGCTAGATGCTGCGGGCCAATGGTATCTCGACCGCTCGGAAAACAAACTTTATTACTTGCCACTGGAACAGGAAACCCTGGAAAACACCCAGATCGTTGTGCCAAGATTCGTGCATGTGCTGGAAGCGGCGGGCACACGGGACAAGCCTGTCTCCTATATCCGCTTTGAGGGACTGGCATTTCAACATACCGAATGGTGGAGGTCAGCTGAGACACTCATTTTCCGTTGGGATATCCGTGAACTCGCACCTCCCTGCGATGTCCGCGTGGTGACTTTAGCAGACGATAAGGCAGCAGACCATCAAGGTGCAATCAGCTGTGAGGCTGCTTTGGATTTTGTGTGGGCATATCACTGCCATATTTCTAACTGCACAATATCGGAAACAGGCAGTTCTGGAATCGCTCTGGGTATTGGTTGTACCAACAATCAGATCAGCCGTTGCCTGATATCCGATCATGGCGGCGGTGGGGTCAAGATTGGTACCCAGAAGTTCGAAGGACCCGATGCAGCCGGATATAACATCGTCAGCGATTGTGAGATTAGAGATTGTGCAGAAGTGTTTCATAGTGCGGTCGGTGTATGGATTGGGCACTCGGCCTATAATCAAATCATACATAATGTCATCCATGACATGAGTTATTCTGGCATCTCTGTCGGTTGGGTCTGGGGCTACGGGCCAAGCGGCGCCTTCAACAATCTGATCGAAGATAACGAGATCTATAACATAGCAGTCAACGGCTGGATGCATGACCTGGCAGCAATCTATATGCTGGGTGTGTCGCCTGGTACAATTGTCCGTCACAACTATGTCCATCATGTCGGCAAGGACAACAATGTGATCGGTATCTATACTGATGCGGGCAGCAGTTTCATCCGTTGGGAGAACAATATTGTTGATCGAGTAGATGCAACCTATCTTCATAGTGTTGGCAAGAACAATATCATCGTCAATAATATATTTACAAATTACAATCATGGAATAGTTCGCAGTCGAGATGAAAGTCCCGATTTGTCTATCTTTGTTGAGCATAACATCTTCTTTAGTGATCAAAAAGAAATCATGTTGGACTGGCAAGGACATGAAGGTTATGTCTTTCGTAATAATTTATACTGGTGCAAGGATGGCGTTATCTTTAATAAGAACGACTTCGCAGCTTGGCGAGCTTTGGGACATGATCAGGAGTCATTAGTGGCTGATCCTCTTTTTGCTGATCTTGAGCGTGGCGACTTCAGTCTGGCAGCCAATTCGCCAGCCTTTGTCATCGGTTTTATTCCCTTTTCAACCACGGGATATGGACCGCGTGGTATACCAGGTGCTGTGGTTTAGTATCTTGAATAGAAGTAGAAATCGTATAGAAATTTTAGTATTTGGGAGGAGCGTATAACTTTGAGAATATACCCTTACTATTTAGATGTAACGAATAATCCCGATTATACCCGACGTCCTGTGAGAGTTCTTTCCTGGGACGACCTGGGCGGGAACACCCAGTTTTTCATCGAACTGGTCCACGCCCAGAAAGACGGCGTGCTCTTCGATCTGGAACGGGAACTTGACCTTTATATCGACCGGCATCATTTAGGCACGATCATGGCGCCGTATGCCTACAACCTTTTTGCCGATAATTTGGATGAATTGGTGGCGGCCTACCGCCAGCGTGGACTTTTCATCGCCCATATCTGGGGCTTCGTCCCGCAGGTCAATCCGGAAATCGGCTGGGGTCACTTGAATTTCACCTCGGCCATTCGGGATGCCCTGGAGCGCGGTCTGGGCCGGAATTACCTGGGAATTGGCAATGGCGAGCAGGACGGCCGGTATTTCGGCCAATACGCACCGGCAGTCTGCCCGGCGCCTCTGGAACGAAAAGAACAGTATTGGCAGTTTCACCGGTTCGCCCGGCGCCTGATCTGCGATTTGGGCGGAAAGACGACTGATATCTGCTCCCTGTCGTCCGGTTACTATTTTTTACGGGAAGGGCATACGACCGTGACCCAGGCGGAGACCGCCCAGGCCCTGCCCAACGCCCAGGTGTATTATGCCATGCTGCGCGGCGCCGGCAAGCGTTTCGGCGTCCTCTGGTCGGCCGGCGATTCCGTCTTCAACAAATGGGGTTTCAAGGGCTACAGTCTGGATGAAGCCAGCGACCAGATCGTACCCGGGTACGGCTTGGGACCGGAAAAGGGAACATCGCTGGCGCTGCTCAAGCGCCTGACCTGGCTGCACATTCTGCACAATGTGGCTTTTACGGGCTTTGAAATCAACTACATCGTCGGCGACAGCCTGCAGGAGCGGGCGCAATATCTGGAGAAGCCCGACGATGAAGGCAAGCGGCATGTGCTGCCGATCGACTACGCCAGACCGCAATTATCCCCGATCGGCCGTCTCCAGGCTGAGGCGCGGGAAATTGTGAGCGGCAGGGTCCGGGCTGGCGTTCATCTGGCTCCTCTTGCGATCGTCCTGGATTATTTTTCCGGCTGGGCGATGCCAAGGCATCTGTACAGCGCCTCCATCTATAAAGTTTGGGGCAATATCCCCTACAACCAGGGCGATTATCTGACCCACCTGCTGCTCGATATGCTCTATCCCGGCTACACGGATTCAGGTTTTTACCATGATGAGCGGGGATTCATCGCGCCGACACCGTACGGGGATATCGCGGACATCCTGCTGTCGGATGCACCGGCTGAATGTTACAAACAGTATGATACTGTTGTTCTGGCCGGTGACCTGACCGGCATGCTGCCGGAAATCGAGGACAAGCTGCGGGAGTATGTATCCTGCGGCGGCCGGCTGGTTCTGACGGCGGCCAACGCAGCCGGATTTTCAACCGGGTTGACCGGCGTGCAATTTACCGGTGAACTTAAGTTATTTGAACGGCAAGCTGAAATTACGGCGCCGGGAATGAAAATCATCGAGCCTTTGTCGTTTGAACTTAATCTGTGCTCGCTGTCCGAAAAGGCAGAGGTGCTGGCCAGCTGTGAATCTATGCCGCTCTATGTCCGCCACCCATACGGAAACGGATTTGTCCTGACGCTGCTGTCACCTCATGGAATCCAAAAAATTCCGTCATTGACCGGCGCTATTGAGAACCTGGACGATAAGCCGCTGGCCGATCCCTATTCGTTGACTGAAGCCGCTCGTTACCTGTTCGCCGGTGAATTCAAGCGCCTGCAGCTTTTTGAAGCGGGAGGCGGATTGTCCGTCACTGCCGCCAGACGCAGCCCGAATCATTATGAAGTTCTGCTGCTGAATAATGAGCTCGCCGAAAAACCGTTCCGCATCGTGTCCCATGTCGGCGCCATCAGCGAAATCCGCGAAGTGCGCCTTGGCAGCGACCTGTCGGGCGAGCGCGGATACCGGCCCGGTGGATTCGAAAAAGCGGCCTTGGGTGACGACACGGCGCAAACGATAGCCGGATTGTCCGCGCGCTTGTTCGAGGTGACCGTGGTTGCCGAGACAGCTGCCTTGATCTGCGAAATCAACCTGGGCCGGGCACCGCAAGGCTTGTCGCTGAGCTTTGGCCAACCGGTCAGCCTGGAACGGGAAATTATGCTGCGGCCTTCATTTCTGCAGCATTATGACGGCGTTAAGGTATCCTGGCGTTATTTTGCCAGCCATGAGTCAGCCTGGCTGCAAGAGGAAATAAAATGGCTCACCGAGCAGCCGGCCGACCTGTCGGTCGACTTTACCGACGGATTGAACGGCTATCCGGATTTGGTTTTGAGCGATTCTTTCCCGGAGCTCTGGGCGGAAAGCCGGGCGGCAATCAACCGAATTTTTGACAAAATGGCGGCGGCTGGAGTCAAGGACGCTGTTTTTTCACCGTCGATAACTATTCCGGGGAAAGACAGCCCGGAAGAGCAGCAGCGTTTGTTTATCAGGATTATGACAATTTTGGCCCGGGACGCGGCGGAACGGGCGATCACGATCCATATGCAAATCAAGCCCGGCCGGCAAAAATGGAGCTCTATAACGATGTTGGAGATGCTGCGGTCTGCCGGCCAGAACAATCTCCGCTTCTGTCTGAATACCGCTCATTCCCTGCTGATTGGCGAGGATCCGGTAAAAATTCTCGAGTTGGCCGGGGATTGCTGCGGCATGATCTTGCTCAGCACGCCCGGGCAGGATGAGTTCGGGCAGAATTACGACGCGCACCTGCCGCTAAGCGGTTCGCCCTTCGCGCCCGGTCTGTCTGAACTGATCCGGGCCGGCGCCGGCCAGCGGCTGGTGCTTGATGCGGCCTACAGCCAGGAAGATGACGAATACCGTGACGCCGCGTTCATTGAGAAAATCAAGAACGACCGGATATGACAAAGGAGAAACCCGATTATGACTCAATCGCAAATGACCTTTTATGTCTCGCCGGAAGGCCGCGATGAATGGAGCGGCACTTTGAGCAGCCCGACGCCAGACCGGAACGATGGTCCTTTCGCCAGCATCGCCCGGGCGCAGCAGGCCGCAAGAGTTATCGACAAGGCCGAAGTCAGCTCGATCCATATCGTCTTGCGCGGCGGCACATACTGCTTGAACCAGCCCTGGCTGATAACCGGCCAGGATTCCGGGACGGTCAGCTGTCCGGTGATCTATGAAGCCTGGCCTGGGGAGCGTCCGGTCATCAGCGCCGGTATCGCTGTCACCGGCTGGACGGAGAAAATCTGCAAGGGCCTGCGCACCTGGGTTGCGCCGGCGCCAAAGCCTGTCTTCCACAATCTCTGGGTCAACGGCGAACGCAGGCTGCGCCCGCGGTATCCTCAGGACAGCCTGCTGCGAACCGTGGGGCCGTCGCCCGGTTCGCTGTATGAAGGCACCCATGAGTTTCATGTCGGCCAGGAAAATCTCCGCCATTTCTCTTGCCAGGATGATGTCGAGATGGTTTATTTTGCCATCTGGACGGAATCACGCCTGCCGATCCGGTCGATTGACCGGGAGAAGGGCGTCGTTTATACCCGGCTGCGCAGCGCCATGAACGCCAGCGACCTGCAATATTCTTCGCAGTACTACTACGATAATGTGGTTGAAGAATTTAACACACCCGGGCAGTGGTATCTGAACCGCGCGGAAAACCGGCTCTTCTATTTGCCTCTGGAAGAGGAGACGCTGGAAAACACCCGGATTGTCGTACCGATGCTGACCCATGTCCTGCGGGTGGCCGGCACGAGAGAAAGCCCTGTCGATTACATCCGCTTCAAAGGATTGTCCTTTCAGCATACGGAATGGTATCGCACGGACGAAACACAGATTTTCCGCTGGGACATCCGCAAATTGATGCCGGTATCCGAACGGGATGTGCGCGTAACGACACTTGCCGATGACAAAGCCGCGGACCATCAGGCGGCGATCAGCTGCGAAGCCGCGCTGGACTTTGCCTGGGCCCGGCACTGCCGCCTCGAAAATTGCATTATGTCGCAAACCGGCAGTTACGGCGCCGCCCTGGGCATCGGCTGCACGGATAACCGGATCAGCCGCTGCCTGCTGTCGGATCACGGCGGCGGCGGCATCAAAATCGGCACCCAGCAGTTTGAGCCCATCGACGCCGCCGGCGGGAATACGATCAGCGATTGTGAAATCAAGAACTGCGCCGAAGTGTTCCACAGCGCGGTCGGCATCTGGATCGGCCATGCCGCCTTCAACCAGATCCTTCACAACAGCATCCACGACATCAGCTATTCCGGCCTCTCGGTCGGCTGGGTCTGGGGGTACGGGCCTAGCGGCGCTTTCAACAACCTGATCGAGGATAATGAGATCTACAATATCGCTATCAACGGCTGGATGCACGACCTGGCGGCCATTTATACGCTTGGGGTGTCGCCGGGCACAATAGTCCGGCACAATTATGTCCACCATATCGGCAAAGACAATCAGGTCAACGGTGTCTATACCGATGAAGGCAGCAGTTACATCCGCTGGGAGAACAACATCATCGATCACGCCGACTCGGCTTATTACCATCATTTTGGCAAAAACAATGTCATCGTCAACAATATTTTCACAAATTATAAGTGCGGACTGGTCCGTGTTAGAGATGAAAGCCCGGATTTGTCGATTTTTGTCGAGCGGAACATCTTCTACAGCAACCAGAAAGAAATTATGCTGGATTGGGAAAGCAATGGCGGCAAGGGAAAGGGATATGTCTTGCGCAACAACCTGTATGGGTGCAAGGACGGCATTTTATTCAGCGGGATGAGCTTTGCGGAATGGTTGGCCTTAGGTCATGACACCGGTTCTCTTACGGCCGATCCTTTGTTTTTNNTATACTCTGGCGGATGATTCGCCCGCTTTCTCTCTGGGATTCAAACCGATCAGCCTCGCGGGCATTGGTCCGCGGCTATCTGACGGTAAATAGAAATTTTAAATGATTCGGGTGCATACGATGCAAGGGAGTGATGAAAATTTGGCCAGGCAGAATCCCTTTTCCCTGATGGAGTGGCAAGTCTGTCAGCGGAGTGAAAACGGAACGGCCAGCTTGATGGTCCAGGGACAACTCGGCAGCCAGCATGACCAGACGCGAACCTATCATGCCCGCCTGTGCCTTGAGAGCAGCGGTGCTCCGGCTTCGGAGCATTTGGATCATGTGCAGATTACTGTCGATAGTCAGGGAGACTGGAAATTGCTGCTCGAGCGGGTGCCTGCCGGCGGCCCGTATCGTTTTGAGCTTAACGGGCCGGGATTTTTTTCCTGCTTGCATCACCTCTGCGTCGGCGATATCTGGGTCATCGCTGGCCAAAGCAATGCCGGAGGGTATTCCGGCGGTTTCATCGAAGATCCGCCGGAGATCGGCGTCCATCAGTTGGCTGCCGACCACCGTTGGAGCCTGGCTGCTCATCCGCTAGGCGACGGCTGGGGTCATTCTCCGCTCCTGCAATTTGGTAAATTGCTCAAGAACGCGCTGGGCGTGCCGATCGGGCTTGTGCCGCTGGGCGCAGGCGGATCCGGCCTGGCTGAATGGAATCCCTGCGAAGGGGAGGCTCCTTTGTACCGCAGGATGATCAGCACCATTAAAAGCACAGGCGGCCCTGTCAAGGGGATGATCTGGTATCAAGGCTGTACGGATGCCGGTAATCCGCAGACAGCGTCGACATATGCCGAACGTTTCAGAGCTTTTGTCGACCGGCTGCGCTGTGACTTGGGGCAGCCCGATTTACCGGTTGTCATGACCCAGCTGAACCGTATCCGCGGCCCGGCAGACAAACAAAGCGACTGGAATTGGAGCACTGTGCGCGAACAGCAGGTCCTGTGCGCGCGAACCATACCTCATACGGCGATTGTCCCCGCCCATGATCTCGGCCTTTCTGATGCCATTCACACCAGCGCGGAAAGCAACCTGGTCCTGGCATCCCGCTATGCACAAGCCGCGCTGGGGTTGACCCGCCCGGGCAGGGAAGTCTGCCGGCCAGCCGAAATACAGTATGCCAGACTGAACCGAACCCGGGATGTTCTGACGATAACCTTCAGCCATGTGCCGATCGGCCTGGTCGCCGTATCTGAGGAAATCTGCGATTTTATTGTTGAGGACGGCGGATGTGAAGTCAATTACACAATACCTGAGCGTTATCTTTACTTTACAAATCAAGTTGTTTTGCATCTGGCCCGTCCTGTCAGCGAAAAAACCGTCATCAGATTCTGCTATGGCCGTAATCCGGAATCATCGCTGCGCAGATACCGCGATATGATACCGCCCCTGGCCTGTATGGAAATGCCCGTCTCGACAGCGGATCAGGCTTGACACCCAGACCATGCAGCGGCAGGAAGAAAGAATGAGGTTAACCTATATATGTGCAGCATTTCCAAAACATATCAACATTGCGGCCCGATCAGACATCCGGAGATGAATGTCACGGCAGATGGGCAAGGCATCCAGGCGCCGGGATTCGTGTATGACAACAAGAAAGGCATGAAGCCCGAACCCTGGTCAGCAAACTGGATCTGGCTGAATCAAAAAGAATATCCGGAATTCCAGGAGTCGGTATTTTCCGTGTTCTGCGAGATGAAGCAGCAGCACAAGCATGCGGTTGCCCTGTTCCGGAAAGTGGTTGTTCTGGATAACGGGATTGAAAGCATTCAAGCCTGGGTGAGCGCGGACTTGAAATACCGGCTCTATGTCAACGGCACGATGGTTGGCCGGGGACCAGCCGAGACAGCCGGCGATTATGCTTTCGCCGATCCGCCGCAGTTTTGGTATTACGACCGATATGATTTAAGCAATAATTTTTACCCAGGCGTCAATGTCATCACGGCCGAGGTCGTTTTACAGCCGGACGATATGGCGGATTATTCCATAGGGCACGGCGGATTCCTGTTCGAAGCGAAGGTCGATTACGCGGACGGCAGAAGCAGCCGGATTGTTTCCGACGACAGCTGGCGCGGGGCAATCGGGCGCGCTTTTGCTTCCCATTTCCGCAACCCTTTTGCCGGACACGGCCATGCCAATCTGTATCATGCCGGCCTGGAGCCTGTCGGCTGGCATGAGGCTGATTTTGATGATGGTTCCTGGCCCAAAGCCGATGTTTTCGCAGCGGTCCCGGATAGCCGATGGAAACTGCTGCCCAGTGAAATTCCTCCGCTGCTGGAAGCCAGGGTTCAGGCAAAAAAAGTTATCATTCCTTTTGAGCAGCAGCGCAGCAGAATAGAATCCGCGGATTCCATGCTCAGCGACGACGATACTTTTACCTCGATTTCATCGGGCTCTCCGGTTACTTTCTGGCTAGATTTCGGCAAGGAATATGCGGGACATCTATGTTTTCTGATCGAAGGCGCTAAAGATACAAAACTCCGGATTGAATACCAGGAGATCGCAGGCAAAACCGACCGTTACTCTGACTACATCATGCGCGATGGCTTGCAGGAATTTGAGTGTTTCCACCTGGACGCTTTCGAGCACGTGAAGGTAACCGTGAGCAGTTTTTGGGGCAAGCCCATGAAAATATACAACATCTGCTGTAATTTCCGGTCCTATCCCGTGTGCTACCGGGGGAATTTCAATTGTTCAGATGAACTGCTCAACCAGATCTGGCTTGTTGGCCGCTGGACCAACCAACTGTGCATGCAGGCTTATCATCTTGATTCACCCATACATCAGGAACCCGTAGCCTGCACCGGTGATTATCTGATCGAAAGCCTGATGAATTATTATACTTTCGGCGACAAATGGCTAGTCCGGCAGGATCTGCTGCGGATGGGCTACCACCTCAGGCAAACCGGCGGAATCATGTTCTGCGGCAGCTACAGCCTGATCTGGACCGAGTGGCTGGCCGATTATTGCCGTTATACAGGCGACGTTTCCCTGCTTCAGGAAATGATGCCGATTGTGGACGTCCTGCTTTTACAGCTTTATGAGAGTTACAAAAGCCAGCCAGGATTGATCGACAATCCGCCGAATTATATCTTCATGGACTGGGTGATCGTCGGGAACCATAACCTGCACAATCCGCCGAAAGCTATGGGCCAAGCTTATCTCAACGCTTTTTATTACCGGGCCCTGCAAAATGCCGCCCGTTTCTGCAAGATTCTCGGCCGGGCATCAGAAGCAGAGCACTATTTGCAACTGGCTGAAGAAACGAAAGCTGCGTTTAACCGCCACTTCTGGAATGAAGAAAAAGGCCTCTATATCGATGGCCTGAATGATCCGGACCTGCCATCCAAACGGCCCTGGGCAGCGCCCGGGAATGTTCAGGGAACCTATTACAGCCAGCATACCAATTCGCTGGCGGTTCTCTATGATTTGGCGCCTCGGGAAAAGCAGGCTGAAATCATGCGAAAAGTTATTGAAGACAGTACTCTCGCCCAGGCTCAGCCATACTTCATGCACTTCGTACTGGAAGCGCTCCACCATGCCGGAGAGTTCGGCAAGTTCGGACTGGACCAGATGCGTCGATGGAAGTCGCTGCTGGCTGAGCATCCGAGCAGCTTGAAAGAAGCCTGGTACGGTGACTTTGATTTCAGCCACGCCTGGGGAGGCACACCGACTTACCAATTGCCGGCGAAAATTTTGGGAGTGACGCCGCTTGAGCCAGGATTCGAAGTTCTGACAATCGAACAGGTTTTTGGTGACCTGTACTGGGCTGAAGGCCGAATACCAACACCCAGAGGCACGGTGGGTGTCAGCTGGCAGAAGAATGGCAATTTGGTTGATCTGGAATTGTCGATTCCGGCGTCCTGCCAGGCAGTCCTCCAGGTTCCATCAGCCAGGATCATCAGTAATCAAGCGTCAACCGGAACAGAAATCCTGGCTGCAGCATGCGGAACCTGCAAGGTACAAACCGGCCGTTACAAATTGATCTTAAATTAAACCGAAAGATGAGGAATTTACTCTTATGAATCAAGTTGAGAAAGTGATTTATATTGCGCCGGAAGGCCGCGACGACTGGAGCGGCAGTCTATGCAGCCCGGCGCCTGATTTCGGCGATGGTCCGCTAGCCAGCGTCGAGCGGGCCGGGCAGATCGTGCGCAGCCTGGACAAATCCATTTTGGCTGCGGTTCATGTTGTGATCCGCGGCGGCACCTATTACCTGGATCAGCCCTGGCGACTGAGCGGCCTGGATTCAGGGACGATGGATTGCCCTGTGTTTTATGAAGCCTGGCCCGGCGAACGGCCGGTCATCAGCGGCGGTGTGGCTGTCAGCGGGTGGCAGGAGACTTTACGCAACGGCCTGCGGATCTGGGTCGCCCCGGCACAGGGACATGTGTTTCACAACCTCTGGGCCAACGGCGAGCGCAGGCTGCGGCCAAGATTCCCTAAAAGCGGCTTATTGCGCACTGTCGGACCGTCGCCGGGATCATTCTATGAAGGGACGAACGAGTTTATGGTCGGGACGGAGAACCTCCGACATTTCGCTGATCAGGATGCGGTTGAGATGGTGTATTTCGCCGTCTGGACAGAATCCCGGCTGCCCATCCGGACAATCGACTGGGAGAAAGGCATCGTCCATACCGGGCTGCGCAGCGCAATGAACGCCTGCGATGTAGCCTGCTCATCGCATTACTATTACGATAATGTGTTCGAAGAGCTGGATACGCCAGGACAGTGGTATTTGAACCGTTCGGAAAACAAACTCTATTACCTGCCGCTGGAAGGCGAAACCCTGGACAACACGCAGATCGTCGCCGCACGGCTGGTGCATGTGCTGGAGGTGGCGGGCACGCGCGATAACCCGGTTGCGCATATCCATTTTACAGGGCTGACATTCCAGCATACGGAATGGTGGCGAACCCCGGAATCCCGCATCTTCCGCTGGGACATCCGCAAGTTGGATCCCCCTTCCGAACGCGACATTGGCGTCGTGCTCCTGGCCGATGACAAGGCAGCTGACCATCAGGCGGCGATCAGCTGCGAGGCGGCGCTGGACTTTATCTGGACGCGTTCCTGCCGCATCACCGGCTGCACGATCTCGGAAACCGGCAGTTATGGGATCGCGCTGGGCATCGGCTGCACGAACAACCAGATCAGCCGCTGTCTGATATCCGATCACGGCGGCGGCGGAGTCAAGATCGGCACGCAGCAATTCGAGGTGGCCGACGCAGCGGGTTACAATGTGATCAGCGACTGCGAGATCAGAGATTGCGCGGAGGTGTTTCACAGCGCGGTCGGCGTGTGGATCGGGCACTCGGCTTATAATCAACTGATTCATAATGCCATCCATGATATGAGCTATTCCGGTATTTCGGCCGGCTGGGTCTGGGGCTACGGACCCAGCGGCGCCTTCAACAATCTGATCGAAGACAACGAGATCTACAATATCGCCGTCAACGGCTGGATGCACGACTTGGCTGGCATCTATATGCTGGGCGTGTCGCCGGGGACGATCGTTCGCCACAATTATATCCATCATGTCGGCAAGGATAACAATGTCATTGGCATCTATACCGATGAAGGCAGCAGCTACATCCGCTGGGAGAATAATATTGTCGATCGGGCCAATGCGGCTTATTTGCACCACTTCGGGCGCAGCAACCTGATTGTCAACAACATTTTTGCCCACTATGAGCATGGCCTGATCCGCGGCAAGGATGAAACCCCGGAAATATCTTTTAGCGTGGAACATAATATTTTCATGAGTGACTTTCAGGAGATCGTGCTGGACTGGAAAGGCCGCACGGGTTACTTTTTCCGCAACAACTTGTATTGGTGTAAAGACGGTGTCACTTTTAACAAAGAAAACTTCGAAGCCTGGCAAGCCCTGGGCCACGACGAAGACTCACTGGTGGCCGATCCGCTTTTCATTGATGCTGAGAAAAGTGATTTCAATCTGGCCGCTGATTCGCCGGCTTTCGCTATCGGCTTTAAACCATTTCCAACCACGGGCTATGGGCCGCGAGGTGATTAAGGCCGGTCAGTATCGGGAATTGTTATATTGATAAATTTATACGCATAAATATGTATTGACAATAAATTTATTGTCGAATTGTATTTCTCGTGATAAAATACGTAATGATAGAGAATACATGATGAATACGAGATAAATATTTTATCATAGTTACTAATACGTATTAAATTTATCGATTGGCCGCGCCGCCCAATCGCGCCGCCATAGGGAGTAAAGCAATGAACAAGAAAATTGGTTTTGTCATCACAGCCGGGCATCTGGATATCGAATGGTACCAGCCGATGCGGTCCTATCGTTTCTGGACGATCGACATCCTCAAGGATTTGCAGAGAATTTCCAGCGAACGGCCGGATTTCCCGAGCTATCTTCTCGACGGCCAGGTTTTCCCGCTGGATGAATACTTGAAAATTGTGCCCGAAGACAGCGCTGCGGTCAGCGAGCTGGTCCAGAAGGGGATATTGGCGATCGGCCCCTTCTACACCCAGTTCGACGAATGGCTGCCCAGCGCCGAGGCCATTCTGCGCAACTGCCTGTACGGAATCAGAAAGAGCGAAAAATACGGCGGCGTGGTCAAGGCGGGGTATTTGCCGGACAACTTCGGCCACCCGCTGCAGCTGCCGCAAATCCTGAACGGCTTTGGCATGGACAGCCTGATGTTCATGCGGGGCATGCCGGAAATCGAGGGCGGTCACCCGGATGAATTCATCTACCGGGGCTTGGACGGATCAGAGGTGCTGGCCAGCCACTTCCGGGAAAGCTACGGCGGCGCGTTCGATTTGTTCAACCGGCCTCTGGATCCGATCCAGCCGCGGGATGTCCCTTATTACGACGGATACCTGTCATACGAATGGCACCAGGAACTCGCCCGGCATGACAACCCCCGGGAAATTGCCGCCAACATGATCGCCAATGTCCAGAGAATCGAAAAGCGCTACCCGTCCGGGGTTGTGCCTCTGATTTCCGGCTACGACCATCTGCCGCCCCAGGAAAACATCGGCGAATGTGTGAGAATCGCCAATGAGATGCAAGATGAGATCGAATTCGTGATCGGCAATCCGGAGGAGTATTCGCAGGCGGTCCACCAGCGGCTGAACCAGCCGGCCGTTTACTCGATGGAACTGATCGGATCGAGGTACCACCAGGTGCTGCTTGGCGCCCTGTCGACCCGAACCTACTTGAAACGTCAGCATTTTGCGGCGGAGGCGCTCCTGGAAAAATATACCGAGCCGTTGATTGCCATGGCCTCGCTGCAGGGCTTGCTGGTCAGGCAGCCGCTGCTCGACGAAGCCTGGATCTGCATGATGACCAATAGCGCCCACGACAGCATTCACGGTTCGAGCGTCGACGAGGTCCATGTCGAAATGGAAGCCCGTTATGCCGCTGCCCGCCAAATTGCCGCAGGATTGATTCATGATTCCCTGAAATACATCGCCGGGCAGCTGAAACCGTGGTGGAAACCGGAAAACAAAGCGGTCATTGCTTATGCGCCCGCCGGATCAGATCAGGTTCAGCTGTGCGAATGCTGGCTGGCTATCGGCGATCAGGCGGCAGTCATGCTCGACCGGGACGGA
>DOFA01000040.1 GCA_003532195.1 Clostridiales bacterium | reverse complement strand
ATTACCTGGGAATCGGCCGCTGAAGACGAATACCAGGAAATGCTGGTCAAAGCCCGAGCTTTCCAGCAGGTTTTACAGGAGGAGGATAGACGATATGCTGTGGATTAACGGACGGACAGGATCGGAAGCCAGCCTTGTTATTGATGACGGCTTCTTTTATGGCCGTGGCGTATTTGAAACCCTGCGGGTCGGAACGCAGCCCTGTTTCTGGCAGGAACATCTGGTTCGGTTGAATCAGAGTCTGGTCGCCCTGAAAATACGGCCGCCTCTCGATGAGCAAGAATTGCTGGCTTTGGTCAAATCCCTGCCAATCCGCGACTGTGTTCTGAAAATTGCTGTTTCCTCAGAGAATCTGGTTCTGCAAACCCGACCGCTGCCCGCGGAAACGTTGCCAGCCTGGAAACTGACCCTGGCCGCCGGGCACCGGACAGCCAGCCGTTTGCTGCTTAGCAGCAAGAATTTAAATTACCTGGATGATCTCCTGGCCTGGGAAAATGCCCGCACGGCCGGCTATGACGATGCGATCTGGCTGGATGCTGCGGGCAGGATAGCTGAAACCAGCCGAGCCAACCTGTTTTTCCTGCGCGGCGGCTGCCTGATGACGCCAGACCAGGAGTGTGGCCTGCTGCCGGGGATTGCCCGCCAGTGGGTTATGGACCATTACCCGGTCCAAGCGGGCTTCTATACCCTGAACGATCTGCTTGCTGCCGAAGCAGTTTTCGTAACCAATAGCGTGATTGGCATCCAGCCGGTTGCCGTGGTCTGTGAGTATGCTTTTGCCGATTCCCTGGCGGTGCGGCGGATCCGGCAGGAATACCAGGAATGTTTAAACTGTTTAAACCGCCAGACGAGCTCTTGCCAGTTGCCCATCTATCCGCTAGAATGAAGCTGATCTGACCAACTGTGACGGTTCGGCTGAGAAAAGAGAGCCAGGAACACATAGCAGTGTTTTTTGGCAGCTTGATCGGCTGAACTTTTTGTTTGGAAAGGATCGGTATTTCTTCCATGTATGATGTCTGTATCGTTGGCGGCGGCGTAATCGGCTGCGCCATCGCCCGGGAACTGGCCCGCTGCGAATTATCCATCGCCCTGCTGGAAAAACACAGCGATGTCGCCGAGGGCACGTCCAAGGCCAACAGTGCGATTGTGCACGCCGGCTATGACGCCAGGCCCGGCACTGTCAAAGCGCGGACCAATATTGCCGGCAACGCTGTCTTTGAGGCCTGGTGCCGGGAACTCGACGTGCCTTTCCGGCGTAATACATCGCTGGTAGTTACCTTTAACACTGAAGGGATCTTTGGTCTGCGGGAATTGCTGGAACGCGGCCGGAAAAACGGCGTTCCGGGACTGCACCTGCTCAGCCAGACCGAACTGCGTGCCCGCGAGCCCAATATCGGACCCTCAGCCTGCGGCGCTCTGCTAGCCGAGACGGGCGGCATCTGCTGTCCGTATGAATTGACTATCGCGCTGGCTGCCCAGGCGGTTCAAAATGGCGTTGATTTAAAACTGAATTGCCAGGTAACATCTGTCCGGAAAAACCCTGCCGGCGGCTTTCTGCTGCAGACCAGCCAGGGGCCGCTCAATTGCCGGACGCTGGTCAACGCCGCCGGCGTCCATGCTGACGGAATCAACAATCAGCTTAGTGAGAACCGTTTCCGGATCATTCCGCGCCGCGGCGAATACTGGATGGTCGACAAAGCTTTCGGATCAGCTTTTTCGGCGACGATTTTCCAGCTGCCGACCGCGATGGGCAAAGGCATCCTGGTGACGCCGACAGTCGAAGGAACGGTGATTCTCGGACCTACAGCGGAGGATATTGATAACAAGGAAGATACGCGCACGACCGCGGCCAAGCTCGAGGAGATTCTGCGCGTGGCTTCGCTCAGTTGGGCACAGATTCCGCGCAAGAACTTCATTACGGCTTTTGCCGGCGTCCGGGCGCATCCGGAGCATAACGACTTTATCCTGGGCGAGGCGCCGGACGTGCCAGGTCTGTTCAATGCCGCCGGCGTCGAGTCGCCGGGCCTGACCGCAGCCCCGGCCATTGCCGGGGAGTTGGCCGGCTTGGTTGCGGCCCGACTGGGCGCCCGCAATAAAGCGGAATACCAGCCGCCCTGGCCGGCGCCCAAGCACTTCCGCTCGATGAGCGACAGCGAGCGTCAAGCGGCGATTGCCGAAAACCCGGAATATGGCCGGATCATCTGCCGCTGCGAACAGATTTCCGAAGCGGAGATCCGCGCGGCGATCCGCCGGCCGGTTGGCGCGACGACTCTGGACGGGGTCAAGCGGCGCACCCGTGCCGGCATGGGACGCTGTCAGGGCGGTTTCTGCACGCCGCGGGTTCTGCATATTCTCAGCGAAGAATTGGATGTCTCACCTTTGGAACTGACAAAGTCCGGCGGCCTGTCCAAGATCCTTACCGGTCGGGTCGGCGAAAGCGAAGCTGATATCGGCATAACGCAGAACGGAGGCAGCAGTCATGGATGATTCAACGATATCCGTCGACCTGCTGATCATCGGCGGCGGCCCGGCCGGCATGGCGGCAGCTCTTTCCGCCTGGGACGCCGGCTGCCGCAAGATGCTGATCCTCGAGCGGGACGACCGGTTGGGCGGCATCCTGCCGCAATGCATCCACAATGGATTTGGCCTGCACCGTTTTCAAGTGGAGCTGACCGGCCCGGAATACGCGCGGCGGGATATCCTGTCGGTCCTGGAACGTCAGATCCCGTTCCAGTGCGGCACCATGGTCCTGGAACTGGCGCGGGACCGCCGGGTGACCGCGGTCAGCCCGGATCGGGGCGTGCAGCATTTCCAGGCCGGCGCCGTAATCCTGGCGATGGGCTGCCGGGAACGGCCGCGCGGCGCTCTGGGCATTCCCGGTACCCGATGCAGCGGCATCATGACCACCGGAACCGCCCAGCGTCTGGTTAATCTGGAAGGTTATATGCCAGGCCGGCGCGTCATCATCCTCGGCTCCGGTGACATCGGGCTGATCATGGCCCGCCGGATGACCTTCGAAGGGGCTAAAGTTCTGGCCTGCGTGGAAATCATGCCATATTCCAGCGGGTTAACCCGCAATGTGGTCCAGTGCCTGCAGGATTACAACATCCCGCTGCTGCTTAATCACACGGTGATCGATATTCATGGCGAAGAGCGGCTGACCGGTGTGACTCTTGCGGCGGTCGACCCGGATACCCGGCAAATACTTCCGGAGACTGCCGAGTCGATCGCCTGCGACACCCTGCTGCTGTCAGTCGGCCTGATCCCCGAGAATGAGCTCTCGCGCCAGGCGGGCGTAACCTTGTCCGGCATCACCCAGGGACCGGTCGTCGACCAGAACCTGGCCACAGATATTCCGGGGATTTTTGCCTGCGGCAATGTCCTGCATGTGCATGACCTGGTCGACGAAGTTTCCGCTGAGGCCGATCGGGCCGGAAAGGCTGCTGTTGCCTGGCTGGCCGGCCTGCAGCCGGAACCTGGCAAAAAACCTGCACAAAAGGAACCGCTGGCAGCGGTCGCCGTACCGATCCTGGACGGAGCCGGCGTTCGCGGCGTTGTACCGCAGTATTACCTGCGGCCATCCGGCCAGGATTGCGAAGCCGACGGCAAACCGGTCCGGCTCAGCTTCCGCCCGGATGCCGTCTATCGGCGGACAGCGGTTCGGATAGAAGCCGACGGGAAGCCGGTCGCCCGGTTTGA
>DOFA01000290.1 GCA_003532195.1 Clostridiales bacterium | reverse complement strand
ATGCCGCCGCGGCGGCAGGCATCGGCAACCTCGCGTACCACATCGCCTTGGCCGCCTAGAAAAGGGCTGTTCTTCACGCTGTGTTCAGTCCATCGACTGGGCCATAAGCAAAACCCATCGTGGTGTTTGGCTGTGAGCACCAGACCGGTCATGCCGGCGGATTTAATCGCATCCACCCACTGTTCGCAATCCAGCTCAACCGGATTGAACAGCGCCGGATCCTCTGTGCCATCGCCCCATTCGCGATCGGTATAGGTATTAGGACCGAAATGCACAAATGCATAAAAAGGATTGCGGTACCAGTCCAGCTGCCGCATCGAGGGCTTGACTTTCGCCGCTTGATTCAGGAATGTTTGATAATTCATGATAATTCCGCTCCTGCCCGCTGCAATGGTGGAAAGTTAAGATCTCAATAACCGGCGGTTTCCATGCACTCGATCGGCTTGGCGATCTCTTCGCCCATCAGGAGCGTGCAGCCGATCTTTTGGAAGATGGAGCCGGGAACCAGCGGCGTCACCGGCCCGTGGGTGATCAAGCGCGACACCATGCGCTGCCAGGAGGAGAAGCTGCCGCCCGTCGTCAGGTCGTGGCTTTCCATCCTGAAGCGTGAATGCAGGACATCGAAGGGGCCGATTGTCGCGGCTTTCGGCGGCACGGCGGAGACATCGCCGGACTGGCCGAAAACGCCGTGCAGCGAATTCTGGGCGATCGTCAGGGGGTGAAGCCCGACGATCTTGGTTTTTTGCTGTAGGTACTCGTCGAGGGAATCCACCTGGGTGAATTCCGGGCAAGGCTCGATAAAGGCGACATGACCCGTCCAGCCCGGGCCGCTGTAGCAGGCATCCGCGCCGCCGTTGCCGCGTTCCATGATTAATTCTGAATATCTGGGGGTGAACTCCCGGCAATGGTAGTAGATGTTTCCTGGCTGCGGCCGAAGATCCTCGTCGATCCTGTTGATAAAGTACTTGAAGAACGAGTAGCCAAAACCGGCCCTGTAGGTCAGCGGCGCGATATTCCCCTGGTCGTCGGCCCACTCGTCCATCGTGAAGCAGATCAGGTTCCGGCAATCGACGCGGAAACGGTTAATCAGGTTGACCAGCGGCAGATAGGTGCCAGGGCAGGGATTGCCGGAGATCATGACGAAAGGCTGGTCCAAGTCGTCGGACTCCTTGATGCGGGTGAACATGTCCGCGATCTCGATGGCTTCGACGCCGGGTGTGATGTAGATTTTGAAATTGGGGTTGGGATGCACCAGCAGCTCTTCCCGGGTCATCCGGCGCAACCGTTCCATGACCGCCTGATCTTTGAAGGGCACCCAGCTGGCGGGAGCAAAGTTAAAATCGCTGTTCATGTTACTCTTCTCCTTTAATCTGTCCGGGGCAGGCATATGAGAGGGTCATCCTGCTGACGATCATATCATTTTATTCTTGGGGCGGCAATGGGAGCATTTTCAGCGTGCCGCCCAAGTAATCGGCGCTGATCCGGAAAACATAGGGTATTACGAAATCACGGTTTTCTTGCCGCGGAAGGACAGGAGCAGGATCAACGCCGCCAGCAGGAATGAAAGCAGATAGAGCAGCTGGAACCGGCTGTGCTGGATAACGGCATTCTCGATCACTGGCAGTCGCTCCATGATCATGCTGCCAATATTGGGGCCGATCAGGAGACCAAGCCCAAATATGGCGCCATACCAGCCCTCGTAAACGGTGCGGTTTTTTTCCGGCATCAGCTCATATCGGTAATTGAGGGCGATGATGTTGAAGCCGCTGTTGCCCAAACCATTGAAAATCGGTGCGATCAGCAGCAGATAGGTTGTGTTTTGGGTTATGAACGCATAAAACAGGAACTCCAGGATCGCGATGAACCCGGTCAGCCGGAAGGTGCGGATGGTGCCGATCCGGATTTCCACCCGGCGCCAGAGGCGGGTGAAGACAACCAGACTGATATAGGATAAAACCGACACGAATGAGACAAATGAATAATCGAGCCCGAGATAGCGGAGCAAATACACCGATGTAAACGAGCTGGACAGCGTCAGCCCCGTATAATACAGCAGCATAAACAGCATGAAGCTGCGAAAGGGCAGGTTGCGCAGCGGTTCGAAAAAAGCCTTGAAGTTGAACTGCTTGTCCGGGTCGATCGTATTAACCGGTTCTGCCGTGCCGAACAGATTGACCGCATCGAGCAGCGAGAAAACCAAGCTGGTGATGAAAACAATTAAAAATCCGGTGTAGGATTTTCCCGTCCAGTCGAGCACAAAACCCATGCCGATAATCGAGAGGGTAATCGCGATTCGAAGCCAGAAGGTGCGTTTGAAAATAAAGGTACTGCGCTTTTCCTGAGGAAAGGAATTCATCAGCCAGATGGTGTAACCGACGCTGAAAAAGCCCCACAGGATGTTGCCGGCGACGCTCATCACGGCGAGGAAAATCAGGGTGGTATCGCCGACGCCGAAAATCAGGGGCAGGAAAATGACGGAACAGGCGAGAATCCGGGAGATGAGCAGCAGGGTCAGGAGCAGTTTTTTGCGTCTGGCCATCCGTTCGAAGATCAGGTACGAGAAAATGCCCAGGATCGATGACCAGCTGGCGACATTGTTCATCAGGCCGGCAAGGTAGTCGGAAGCGCCCAGATAAACCAGATATCCGGAGAAAAAGATACCGGCGGACAGGGTGGCCGATACATTGATCAGGACGCCGCTGAGGATGAATTGCAGGCCCTTGCGCCGTTCGTCGTCCTGCCAGACAGCTTTCAGGTCGGGCAGCTTGTGTGTGCGGAAGATCACCCCGTTGATTCCTCCTGCGACCTTATCGCATTCAACCAGGCTGGTTCAGCTTCTCGCCGACCGCGCCGCCGGGATGAATCAAGGCAAATTGACCGGCTGTATAGCCGGTTTCTTCAATTAAAGCACAAAGTAAGGCGTCGAATATGGCAACGGTCGCCATATAACTGGCTGTGGCCATCAGGTTCAGCGGATCGCTTTCCGATGCGATCCGCATCGGCAGGACAATATCCGCCTGGCGGGCCAGCGGCGACGAAAGGTTTTCCGTCAGGGCGACCAGGATTGCCTGCTTCTTATTGACGACGCTGATGATCGGCAGCAATTCGGTGGTTTTACCGCCGCGGGAAACCATAATCACGACATCATTCTTCTGAACGCACCCTAATCCGCCGTGCACAGCCTCGGCCGGCGACATGAACTTTGCCGGTCTTTCGATGCAGCACAGGGAATGGGCCAGCTTCATCGTTGCGGCGCCCGAGGAACCGCTGGCGCAGGTGATGATCCGCTCTGCCTTTGCCATAACGTCCACCGCCCGGGCAAAGGCCTCTTGATCCAGATAGGTCAGGACATCTTGCACCGCCTGAGCTTCGATCGTTATCGATTTTCGGGCGGCTGCCCAGGATTCGCTTTTCATGATGAAATCATTCCTCCTGTGAAATAAAGTTTACGGTCCTGAGGCATTTCATTCGATCCAATGCGGCAGCTGCTGGCTGAGAAACCGGCAGTACTGCTCAAAGGCCTGATCGGTAGCCCCCTGGTAAGGCGGCAGCAGGCGCAGCGGGAAATCCCGGTTCATGATTTTGCAGAAGATCTTGTCATAGCCGCCGTCGATACGGTTGCCGACACAGTGGATCAACTCCTGAACCATCCGGCCCAGCTCCTGCTGCATGGTTTTTAACGTGCCGGCGTCGCGCTGCAGTCCGGCCTGATGATAGCGATGCGCCTGGCTCATCCGGGAGGATGCAACAGATAAGAGCAAACCAAAATCGCCCTGCAGACTACCCTCGGCAAAGCCCTGCTCGGTCAGGAAAAACCGCAGCGGACATGCGGATTCGGCAAGCCCCTTGATGATCGCCGGGTCGCCGGTGCTGAATTTCACGGCGGCCAGGTTGGGCAGTTCGCCGGCATACCGCTCGTATTCGCCGATACTGAGCAGCCTTTTGCTGCGCATCAGGTTATAGTGCACGAACCGGCAATCCGGGTACGGATCACAAAGCTGGTGCAGGAAACAAGACAGCTCGTCATCCTGCAGCATGCCCCAACTGGGCAGCGCGAACATGAAGTCGCGGATACCGAGGGCATAGGCGAACTGCAGGCGCTCAGTCATGGTTGACATGGACAAGCTGATCAGACCGACCATCGGATAGAGGTCTGGCTTGGACATTTCCCGGGCAAAAGCCGATGTTATTTCCCCGAACTGCCGGTCAGAAACCGCGTACCCTTCGCCGGCTGTGCCAAACAGGTAAATGTACCGGACACCCCGGTCGATCAGGCTTTGTACTTCCGTGCAAAATGACGCCACGTCAAAATCCAGATTTGCCGTCCAGGGGATGCAGGCCGTCGCCAGAATGACATTGGGATAACGCAGTTCAGACATAGTAACCTCTTTTCCGGCAGCTTCGGAATCAATCCCGCAGGCCAAAAAGCCGCATGGCGTTGTTGTAGAACAGGTCCTCGACCTGGGTCCGGTCCAGGTCAAGCATCTTGCAGGCTTGTTCGGTCGCCATCAGGTTCTCGATGCCAATCAGGTTGGCATGGAGCGGGGTCGCCGAACTAAAGCGCTCGAGATCCTGTTTATAAATCCAGTAAAAACTGTCCCCCAAAGAGATGGCTTTGCCGCGCGCCATCGAGATCGGAAAATCGCTGCCCCACATGACCCGCCGGGTTCCGCAATGCTTCATGATCGCAAACATGGCCGGCGATTCGCAGACCGCCGACAGGTCGAACCAGACATTCTCACAGTCCGCCAGCTTTGCCACGGCCGTAACGGTCGTCCAGGCGGCAAACCCCCGCGCGGCATGGGCCAAGATCAGCGTCGCCCGCGGGTATTTCCGGGACATTTTTTTGATATAGTCCAGATTCACCGGATCGGCCAGGGAATGGTCGCGCACCATGTGCAGGGTTATGCTTAAGTCCCGTTCGCTGGCCGTCCGCCAGGCGCTTTCCGGAAGGTATTCGCCGATGGCGCACTGCCAGGTCGGTTTCGCCCTGGCTGCCGAGTGGTAGCATTTGAAGCCGCGGATGGCGGGATGAACAAGCAGGGACGCGATTTCGTCGTCCGTGTCGTCAGGCAGGACGAATACTTCGCCGACATTGCCGGGAAACTGGTCGAGCTGTTCGCGCAGGAACCGGACCGAAGCGCTGCGCAGGCCGTTGGCGCGGTCTGTCATGGCGGCGTCAGGCATCGTGATCATATTGATCCGGACCGTCTCGGCTCGCGGGAAAGCGGCGCCCTGGTATTTAACGTATTCGCCGTAGGTCAGCCGCGGCTGGCACATGATGTCGCTGGCCGGATTGTACATGCCAGGCAGAAATGACGCGTCATAGGGATGGGTGTGGGCGTCGAAGATCTTTTTCGGCAAAAAATCCCGGAGCTTCTCCGCCATTCTGACGTCGGTTTCATTGAACGAAAAATTCTCAAAATCCATTGCTGCTGTTCCTCCTGAATAGGTTGATTTGAAAGCGGGGTGCCGCTGGCTCAGGTCGTCGGTTTGGCTTGCCAGGTCTGGCCGGAGAAACCCGTTTCCACGAGCCGGACCATTTCGGCGCCCCACTCCAGGGGAACCGGCGCCTGGTCGGTTTCGCCGCTCAGATAATGCACGGCGGCGGAAAACTCCCTCTGGAAATATCCATCTTGCGACAAGGGCACGGGCTGCGCCGTAAAGCGTCCGGAAGCCGTGTCGCCGAAATACAATCCAGAGGCATACAGGCCGTTCTCCCGCAGGCAGCACTGGAGGATGCCGTTGGCAAAGACCAGGCGCATCTCGTCCACATTCGGTCCCGAGTAGCCGCTGCAAGTGATGACATAGGGCGTTCCCCCGTCGCCGACGCCCATCATGACGTAGGAGGACAAAATGGTGTATCCCGGTTTTTCCGCGAGGTATCTGGCGGTGAATTGAACGGTTTTCTGCCCGAGAAAGAAATGGACGCGATCCAGCTGATGGACGCCGTAATTAAGGGCGATGCCGCCGCCGGACTGCTCATTGGAAAGCTGCCAGCTGGACCGGCCTTCCCAGAAATAATGCGTATGGATGTTGTCGCTGATTGACAGCAGCGGGCCGAGTTCATGCGCGGCAATATAATCCTTAGCTGCCTGGAAGACGGCATTGTAGCGCTGGGTATGGCAAACCGTCGCCCGGATGCCGCAGCGCCGGGCTGCCTCGATCATGTCCCGGCATTCGACGTAGGTATTGGCGAGCGCTTTTTCGATGATGATGTGCAAGCCCCGCTCAGCGCAGGCGATAAAAACGTCATGGTGCAGATGGTGCGGCAGATTGATCAGGACGGCATCCAGCTGCTCGCGGTCCAGCATGTCACGCCAGTCGGCATAGACCGGGCAGCCGGCGCCCAAGTCGCGGGCCACCTGCTCCGCTTTGGCCAAGGTCGGGTTGGCGATGGCGGCCAGCCGGGCCGATGGCTGGGCGATCAAGGCCGCACCGTTGGGCCGGGCAATGAAACCGGCGCCGATCATGCCAAATCGCATTACTGCCATAAGAACGGATTGACAATCAGTTCGGGAACTTCCGGGAACAAACCGCCGGCAGTGGCCATTCCGGCTGGCGAAAGGGCGGGCCCTTCGATCAGGCGGACGTTTTCCGCCACCTGCTCCGGGGTTTCCGAACCGATCACCAGGCTGGTGATACCGGGCAGATCGCGCACAAAAGACAGGGCGAGCTGGGCAACCGGCAGATTCTCCGCCGCCGCCAGCCGATGCAGGCCCTCCAGCAGCGGCGCCGCCCCGGCCAGCTTCGGCGGCAGCTGCGCGGGATCCATAAAAAACAGCCCCTGCAGGAAGACGCTGCGTGAGAAAACGATGATTCCCGCTTCCTGCAAGCGCTGCAGATGGCCGGAGCGGATCAGCCGCTGGTCAAAAATGTTGATCGGGATTTGGGTCGCCTGAAACAGGTCATACTGGAGCATGAGGTCCAGATCCTCGCCGCGGTAGATGGAAACGCCGGCCAGGCCGATCAGGTTTTCCCGGGCCAGCCGGTCCAGGACCCGGACCAGCCTGTCTTGCCAGCGATGTAAATCGCCGGCCTGGTGCAGCAGATAAATCGGCACCTGTTTGATACCCAGACGCTGCAGGGACTCTTCCAGCTGGCTGCGGACTTCGCGCTCGAGATCGGCGTCGCTGTAATCCACATCCGGTTTGAGCTTGAATTTCGTGACAATCAGCCGGTCCTGCGGGGGCGCTGCCTGGAAATAGCGGCCCAGAACCTTTTCCGAGTCGCCGTAACCGGCAGCCGTATCAAAGCAGCGGATTCCCAGCTGGTCGGCTTTTTCCAGCAAGGACCGGCTCTGGCTTTCGTCCGGTTTGCCGACTTTATTGGCTATACCATAGCTGACGCCCAGCTGCACGGTACCCAGAGTCAATTGAGACAGCTTTAAGTGATGGCTTGATATGGTCTGCATCTTCGCAGATCCTCCTTACGGGTTGCCGTAATAATGAACCTCTTTGCTCTTGCGGCCGCGGAAAGCGTCAGCCAGCCCGCCGAAATACTGGGTCAGCCCGACGACGTCGGCGCCCATGCTGATGAACCGGTAGCCCAGGCTGAGCAGTTCGTCCAGGTTGCCCGGTCCGCCGACCGTGCCGGCAAACTTGCCGTGGCGGATTGCCGCTTCGGCGACCAGCCGGCGCGCCTCTATCAGGTCCGGGTGGCTGAATTCGCCGGGATGCCCGATCGAGTGGCTAAAGTCGCCGGGGCCGAAAAATATGACGTCGATGCCGGGCAGGGACGCGATTTCGTCCAGTTCGGCCAGCGGCTCGGGATCTTCGATCTGGATAATGACAAAGCGGTTTTCATTGGCTTGCTTCAGGTATTCGTTAAAGTCGATTTTGCAGAAGCCGCCGTCGGCGTTGCCGCCGTCGACCGGCCGGCGTCCGACCGGATGGAAGCGCGTCTGGCGCACGACCTGGCGCGCGTCGGCCAGGCTCATGACATGCGGGACCATGATCCCGGTTGCGTCCATTTCCAGCGGCCAGACCAGCGAACTGTAGCTGCCGCGCGGCACCCGGACCAGGATGTCCATATCGTAGGCCTTGGCCGCCAGAATCTGCTTTTCGACCTGCCCCAGATCGTTGGGCACATGTTCCATGTCGGTCCATACACAGTCAAAGCCGGCGATGCCGGCGATTTCAACAGTCCGGGAGTCGGCGAGGTTGAGTTTCGTGCAGCTGGCCATCTCGCCGCTGCGCAGCTGGTTCAGGACTTTGCTGGGTTTCATGTTCATGGAATTTCCTCCTATAATCTATCTCGGTCCGATCGGCTCGTCCGATTGATTCAATTATCCGGGTAGCGGCCAAAAAATGCAACAAGATCCGCCATCAGCCGGATGCGCTGCAGTTTGGTGCCGGGCGGCACCTGGTCGCCGGCAGACTGGATGACGCGGCTGGAAGTCCGGCTCAAATCGAGCCAGCTGCGGACATGTTCGATGAATTCCTTTTCCGGAGTTTCCGGCAGCCATTTACTGGGCGAAACGCCGCCCATGACGATCATGCGGGGACCGGCCTGGCGGCGGATTTCCGCCGGGCCAATATCGCCGCTGGGCGCGGGTGTGCAGGCGTCGGCGACATCGATGCCGGCATCGGCCAGAAGGCCGAGCAGGCCGCCCATCCGGCCGTCAATGTGGGCGGACACGGTCTTGCCGGCGGCATGCAGGCAGTCGGCAATGTTCCGGTAATGCTCCAGGCTGTATTGCCGGAACAGGCTCGGCGATTGGACATCGCTGGACAGGTTGTCGGTGAAGATCATGTGCGGCGCCGGCGACTGGCTGTAGAGGCGGACCAGTTCCAGATGCTTCTCGTTATAGATGCGGATATACCGCTCCGTTCGTTCTGGCTCGTCCGCCAGCGCGTATATGGTGGGGGCGACGCCCATATAGTACGAGATCAGGGAACCCAGGCCGGTGTAGGCCAGATTGCAGAAACCGAGGCCGATGTCGCCGGCCAGTTTTTCGGCTTGCGCCCAGTTGTCGAAGCGCGGAACATAATATTTCCTTTCCTGGGCATAGGTCAGGATTTCCAGATCCTGCGGGGTTTCCACCAGATGCTTGACGATATCCCAGGAATAACTGGTCTGGTTCCAGCGCCGGATCATCTGTAAAGATCCAATCGGCGTATGAAACTGCTCGACTGCCCTGTCGTCTTGCAGGGCCCGCTCCCGTTCGACGCCGTCGCTGTAATGCTCCTCATGCAGGCCGGGGGCCCCGATATACCATCCGGCTTTTACTTCGCGGTGCAGCGCCAGCAATTCCGGGGCTGCGTTGTCCGGTTGGTACAAATTCCAGGGGATGCCGGCTTCTGCCTGATACCAATGGCTCAGGTCGCCAAACCAGGGCACCTGGTCCGGTGTTTTTCCCTGCAAGACACAAAGCAATCGTTCGCGTTCAGTCATGGTCACACCTGCTTCCAGCCGCTATTTGACGATTTGCAGAGCAAAGAGGTCTGCATCGGTCAATTCAAATTTCAATTGCGCCGCTTTGCCCCGGAGAAATGACAGGTCGGACCGGCCATGCCAGGTCACGTCCTTTTCCAATTCGTCGCCATAGATCACATCGCAATCCTCGGTGGAATAACCGCCCAGCGGCCAGCCATTTTCGTCGACCAGGCCGACCCGGACCGACCCGGGCGCCGCGGTTGCGTAATTGATCCGCAGCTTGTCCCCTTCGATCAGAATCGGTTTGGTCAGCAGCACGCCGCCGCCGCGGTCGGCATGAACCGAGCCGAAGCGATGGCGGGGCACGGTCACGCGGCGGATATAAGAGCTGTCCCAGGCATAATTCTCATTGATGAACAGCGAGAATTCAGCGCCAGTTTCCAGGATGCCCTGGGCTGTGATCAGGTTGCGGTGGGTCCAGTTCCTCGGGTCTGGCCCCGGCCTGACCCAGCTCTCCAGATGCGGCCGCGACCAGTGCAGGCCGTCCCGGCTGCTCATGATGACATTGTCTGATATGCCGACCGCGCTGCACTCGGGGTTTTTATAGCGTTCATGCAGAAACCGCATGGGGAAGGCCAGATATAAATGCTCCGCGCCCGGGCATGGGGTGACCGCGTTGGTGTAGAAATGCTCGAATGGCACGCCCGGATCATAAGTCAGGGGCTCGGGGGCGGTCCAGCTGATGAAATCCTCCGACAAATTGCGCTGGATGGCCCTGATTCCGGTCGACAGTTTCTCCGAGCTGTCTTGGGTGGCGAAATAGCGCGAATAGCAGACATAGCGGTTCAAGTTGGTGTCGAAGAAAGCCAGGTTGTGCGAGTCAAAAGCGCCCTGGCTAAACAGCGGATCCTTCCCCGCCAGTTCCCAGTGCACGCCGTCTGCGGATTTATAGCCGAACAAGGCCGGCGGGCGGTGCCCGGCGACCGCTTTGTACCGTTCTCCCGGCGGGCAGTTCGGATTCCGGTCGATAAACGGGCTGAAATTGTGGCCGTGATCGCCGGTGATCATAATATTGGTGTCCTGCCCTTTATAACTGTATAAGCCGAGATTTTTCCGCTCCCAGCTGATGCCGTCCGCACTTTCGGCATAAGCGCAGCCTTCCCCGCCCAGGCTGGGATCGCGGTCGGGGAAAGTCGCCCGGTAGTACATGCGGTACACGCCGCCGTCTTTCAATACAACCGAGTAAATGCCGCTGCCCCGGCCTTCCCAGGGCTGGTCCATTTTCAGGACAACCTCGCGCCGGACAGGCGGATTCATTTGCAGGGACACCTGGTTCATGACCTCGAGCAGAAAGGTGTCGAGCATCAGTTCCTGGCGATTGCCGATTTTTACAAAATCCTTTTTCATCAAGTCAGCCTCACTTTTTCTGGATGATCACCTGGCCGAAACGCTCCTGATCGACAAACGGATAATCCGAGCGGAAATGCGCCCCCCGGCTCTCCCGGCGCCGCAACATGGCCTGGACGATCAAGGTGCCCAGTTGCAGGCCGTTCCTGGCCTGGGCCACCTGATCGGGCGGATCGCCCCGCCGCAGGCAAACGGCCGGGCTAAACTGCCCGGACAATTCGTCCAGCTGGCTGAGCGCCTGGCCGAGGCCCTCTTCGTTGCGGATGATCGAGGCCTGG
>DOFA01000052.1 GCA_003532195.1 Clostridiales bacterium | reverse complement strand
GCATTGCCTCTTTGATGAGGCAATGTGATCTATTCATAAACCTGACCCGATACGGTATACTTGATTACATACGGCACGAAACACAGACCAAGGAGGGTGAATCCGATGATCAGACCAGAAACAATCCGGCAGGCCTACGCTGCTGCTTCCGAAATTTATGCCGCCTGGGGCGTCGACACGGCAGCCGTGCTGCGCCAGATGAAACAGATGGAAATCTCCATGCATTGCTGGCAGGGCGACGATGTCACCGGCCTGGAATCGATTGGCGGCGGCGCGTCCGGCGGCATCATGTCCACTGGCCAGTATCCCGGCAAGGCCCGCACCGGCGATGAGCTGCGCGCGGATCTCGAAACTGCCATGAGCCTGCTGCCGGGGAAGCAGCGGGTCAATCTCCATGCCAGCTACGCCGAGCTGAACGGCGAAAAAGTCGATCGTAACGCCTATGCCACCCGCCATTTCCAGAAATGGATCGACTGGGCCAAGGCCCGCGGTTTGGCTTTGGATTTCAATCCGACTTTATTTGGCCATGCCTATGCGGCGGACAACCTGACCCTGTCCCATCCCGACGATAAAATCCGCCGTTTCTGGATCGACCATTGCATCGCCAGCCGCAAGATCGCCGCCGACATCGGCCGGGCCCTGGGCAAACCTTGCGTCAACAACATCTGGATCCCGGACGGCATGAAAGATATGACGGCCGACCGGCTGTTGTACCGGCGGCTGCTGCGCGACTCCCTCGATGAAATTCTCAGCGAAGAATATCCGGCCGAGTATCTGGTCGACGCCGTGGAATGCAAATTGTTCGGCATCGGTGTGGAAAGCTTTACGGTCGGTTCCCACGAATTCTACATGGGCTATGTCGGCCGCTCCCTGGCCAACGGCCGGCGCAACCTGATTCTGACATTGGACATGGGGCACTTTCATCCGACGGAAACCATTGCCGACAAGATATCCGCCCTGCTCCTGTTTATCCCGAAACTGCTGATTCATGTCAGCCGCGGGATCAAATGGGACAGCGACCATGTCGTGATTTCCGACGACAATGTCCAGGATGTCATGCGCGAGATCAAGCGCGCCGACGGGTTCGGCCAGGTCTACCTTGCGACCGATTTCTTCGACGGCAGCATCAACCGGATCGCCGCCTGGGTGATCGGCGTCCGCGCCACCCAGAAAGCCTTGCTCGCCGCCCTGCTCGAGCCGACCGCCCTGCTGAAGGAAGCCGAAAGCCAGGGTCGTCTTTCCGACCGCCTGGCGCTGATGGAAGAGTCCCGCTCCCTGCCGTTCGCCGCTGTCTGGAACCAGTTCTGTCTCGATGAGGACGTGCCGGTCGGCAGCGATTATCTGGCGGCGATCCACGACTACGAACAGAAAGTGCTGGCTGCCAGGAAATGAAGATGCAAAAATGAATGTGAGGAATTTTTCATGACGAACCCTGCAAGGACTGAATTGAATCAGAAGAGGCTCGCGGACTTTGTCCGGATGTCGCGAACAGCCGGCAGCCGGTCCGATTATGTTCAGGGCGGCGGCGGCAACACCTCCTGCAAGCTGGACAGCCGGCTCATGGCCATTAAGGCTTCCGGTTTCCGGCTCGACCAAATCGCCCCGGACAACGCATACGCCGTTCTCGACTACGCGGCAATCCGCGCCTTTTACGAAAACACGGATCCGTCCGGACTGGCCGATGTGGAAAAAGAAGGCTCCGCCCAGGCCAAAGCAGCTACGCAGCCGATTTCCGGCCTGCCCCAGCTGCGCCCGTCGGTTGAAGCCGGTTTCCACTCCCTGCTCGACACCTATGTTCTGCACACCCACGCGATTTACGCCAACCTGGCGACCTGCGCCAGCGAGGGCGCGGCGATTGTCGCCCAGGCGTTGAACGGCCTTGATGTTGGATATGCTTTCGTACCCTACATCAATCCGGGCGCCCAGCTGACCTTCGCAATCAATAAAGCCTGCCGCCAGGCCGAGGCCGCGACCGGCAGGAAGCCGTCCCTGATCTTCATGCAAAACCATGGCCTGGTCGTGACAGACGGCGACGCCGACACCTGCCTGAACCTGCACGATGAGGTCAATGAGCGGATTGCCGCAGCCTTCCAGGTCAAGGCGGCCGACTGGCCGGAAATCAGCCTGTCCGCCTTGCCGGCTCCCGCTAATGCCGAACTCTGGCAATCCGAGACCCCCTGGCTGCAGCAGCGTCTTCTGGACACTCCGTGGGATCTGGACCTGTTTACCCGCCAGTCCCTTTATCCGGACCAGCTCGTTTTTCTGAGCGGGCAAGTCGGGATCATGGCAAGCGGCAGCCTGGCCGACGCTCTGGCAAGTGGCCGCGGCCTGCCGGCCAAGTGCACGCTGTTTAGCGCGACCGGAGAAGTGTGCTGCCAGTGCGGCCGCAACGAAGCGCAGACGATTATCGAGACCCTATGCGCGATCTTTTTTATCACCCGGACGATTCGCCAGGCTGGGTACACCCTTTCGACCATGAATGAAGCAGGAAAAAATTTCATCAGCAACTGGGAAAGCGAGAAATACCGGCATACGATTGCCGCAAAATAAGGGAGGCCGACCTATGTCCGAGATGAAGCAGCTGCTGGCTTTTGATTTTGGCGCATCGAGCGGGCGGGCCATGCTCGGCCGGTTTGACGGATCGCGGATCGATCTGGAAGAGATTCGCCGGTTTACCAACGATCCGGTCCAGGTCGGCGACACGCTGTATTGGGACGTGCTGCGCCTGTTCCACGAGGTCAAGCAGGGGCTGCTGAAAACCAAGTCCTTGGGCAGTATTGACAGCCTGGGCATCGATACCTGGGGCGTCGATTTCGGATTGGTCGACGAGCGCGGCTATCTGCTGGAAAATCCGGTGCATTACCGGGACCAGCGTACCCAGGGCATCATGGACCAGGTTTACAGAATTGTGCCGAAGGATGAACTCTACCGGCACACTGGCACCCAGCTGATCTATTTCAATACCCTCTACCAGCTGTATGCCCTGAAAATGCGACGGCCGGAACTGCTGGCCCGGGCAGCGCGGATGATCCTGATGCCGGACCTGTTTTTATACTTTCTGACCGGACACCAGCAGTCGGAACGCACCATTGCCTCGACCGGGCAGATGCTCAACGCCCGGACCGGCGAATGGGACCTGGAAATCCTGAACCGCCTGGGCTTGCCGACGAATATCCTTTGCCCGCTGGTGGACGCCGGGACCCTGGCGCCGCCGGTTTCGGAGGCGATCTGCCGGGAACTGGGCATCCAGCCGATCCAGACAGTCGCGGTCACCTCGCACGACACGGCTTCGGCTGTGGTTGCCGTACCGGCCGCCGGCAGCGACTTTATCTACATCAGCAGCGGCACCTGGTCGCTGATGGGCATCGAAAGCCCGCAGCCGCTGATCAACGACAAGACGTTCGGGTACAATTTTACCAATGAAGGCGGCTACAACCGCACGACCCGTTTCCTGAAAAACATCATGGGCCTTTGGCTGATCCAGGAGTCCCGCCGCCAGTGGATCCGGGAGGGCGCCGAAGTCAGCTATGCCGACCTGGAGCGGGAAGCGCTCGACTGTGCGCCGTTTCGCAGCCTGATCGATCCGGATGAAGAAGAACTGGGTTTCCCCGGAGACATGCCGGCCNNCGCCGTTCGGCAGCCTGATCGATCCGGACGACGAGAGCCTGGCGGCGCCCGGCGACATGCCGGCCCGCATCCGCGAATTGTGCCGCAAGACCGGCCAGGCTGTTCCGGACAGCCGTGGCGAAGTCGTCCGCTGCATTTACGAAAGCCTGGCCTTGAAGTACCGGGTGATCAAGAACCAGATCGAGGAGATTGCCGGACATCCTTATCCGTATCTGCATGTTGTCGGCGGCGGTACCAAAGACGGCCTGCTGTCGCAATACACGGCCAACGCCACCGGCAGTCCGGTCATCGCCGGACCGATCGAGGCTACGGCCCTGGGCAACATGGCTGTGCAGCTGCTGGCCAGGGGTGTTTTGAAATCACTGACCGAAGCCCGGCAAGTTACGGCAGCATCGTTTGCCCTGAAACACTATCAGCCGCAGGACCAGGAGGCCTGGGAAACGGCGCTGGTCCGCTATCGCCGTTTGTATCCCATATTGAACTGAACCAGGCAGATCAGAACCTGATCCTCCATAGAAATACCGGCGGGGGGGCCGCCGGTATAAAAGGAGGGGGGGTTATGAAATAAGGGGTGCTTCTTTGAAGCAATTTCAGAATAACAGACAGATGTATCAGTATTTTATTATATTCGTGAATAAAATGTGAATCCGCTTTAAAAGCCACCTGGATTACCGCCAAATAATTTTCCAAAGGAGGCTGCGTAGCCCATGAAACTGGAAGGCCGGGTCTTTACCGCCAATCTGCTGGTCAAAGAAAAAGTGGTGGACTTGCCGGCGACATCGGAAAGCTTTGTCAAACAGCTGGAACGCTGCCTGGTCGAGCTATGCCATGGCCTGGAAATCCCGATTCCGCTGTGGTTGAAGAAGAACACATTCGAGTTTGCCCGCTTTCATCAGACCCTGTTTTTTGCCGAACAATTTACTGAGAAAATCCAATTTGACCGCTTTCAGATCCATTGGGTCGATTAGCAGGAAGGCCGGAGGATACAAACATGAGTCAGAACTGGCAGGATGATCTGCCGCCGGCAGATAGCTTCATCATCAAGGACCATTACCAGATGCAGGAATTGCTCGATATCCTGGCGTTTCTGCGCAGCGACCGGGGTTGCCCCTGGGATCGGGCCCAGACCCATGCCACCTTGCGCAAGAATATGCTCGAAGAGGCCTACGAGGCGATCGACGCGGTGGACAGCGGCGACCCGGCCCGTCTGTGCGACGAGTTGGGCGATGTCCTGATGCAGGTGGTTTTCCATGCCCAGATGGCCAGGGAAGCCGGCAGCTTTGATATGAACGATGTGATCAGCGCGATATGCCGCAAGCTGATTTCCCGGCATACGCATATTTTTGGCGACGACCAGGCTGCGACGCCGGAGGCGGTGATCGACACCTGGGAGAAAAACAAGCGCAAAGAAAAAGGGCTGCATTCGCAAAGCCAGGTGCTGACTGACGTACCGCGCTCCCTGCCCGCTTTGCAGCGCAGCTATAAAGTGCAGCAGAAAGCGGCGCAGGTCGGCTTCGACTGGGACGACGCCGAGGGGCCGCGCGCCAAGATCAGCGAAGAGTTGCAGGAGATCGGGCAGTGCCTGGCCGAAAACCAGCAGCAGGTCCACAGCGGCGACCTGACGCCGGAGGCGGCCGACCGGAGGCTGGCCGGCGAGGTTGGGGATCTGCTGTTTTCAGTGGTCAATTATGCCCGCCATCTGAAAGTCCAGCCGGAGATGGCACTCAACAGCACGACAGAGAAATTCATCCGCCGTTTCACGCACCTGGAGGAAATGGTCCGTGAACACGGCCATGACCTGTCGGAAATGAGCCTGTCCGAAATGGACCGGTTCTGGGACCAGGTCAAGCAGGAAGAAAGGGCGGGACTGCAGCCATGAGACTGGATAAGTACCTGAAAGTATCCCGGGTGATCAAGCGCCGCACCGTGGCCAACGAAGTCTGTTCATCTGGCCGGGTGACGCTGAACGG
>DOFA01000131.1 GCA_003532195.1 Clostridiales bacterium | reverse complement strand
AATCCTTCCCCTTTAGTTACCCAAATGACATGGTGATAAGTAAAACCATCAGGCCGGTTGACAAGGCTTTGTTTCGGGCTCTTTCCGAGGGTGCACACAACAAAGGGCAGGAGATTGGGGCCGTCCGTACGCAGGTAGTCTCTGTTTATTTCGGCAAACATTTGCAACATCCTTATATTTCTTCAATATATTTGGATTGATTACAAGATTTTACGTCAATATAATTATATCGGAGAAGACAGAAATGTAAAGTCGCCGCGATCAAAGCAGAAAGGCTGGAATAAACATGGAAAAAGTTCGATTGGGACTCATTGGGTGCGGAGGCAGAGCCGAAAGCCATATGCATTCTTTTCAGCATATGGAGGATATTGAGGTCGTAGCAGTGGCGGATCCGGTGGAGGAACGGCGCCTGGCGGCGGCCAAACGATTCGGATGCAGCCATATTTACCAAGATCATCGAGAACTGTACGCTCATGAGGACAAATCCTCTCTGGACGCGGTCATTATCTGCATTGAACCCACGGCTCATGATGGTGTGGAAGAAACAGCAATCGATAGGGGATTGCCCTTTATCGTTGAAAAACCAATGACCATCGATTTAGCCCAGGCCGAGGAGATTGCCCGCCGTGTCGAAGCGAAAGAGCTGATTACCTCCGTCGGGTTTCAGGACCGCTATCTGGATTTGATGGATATCATCAAGGCGGAGCTGCCGAAGCACAAAGCCGGCGGCCTGGTGTACGGCGCCTGGATCGGCGGCATCCCCGGCGTCTGGTGGTGGCAGAAGAAATCCACTTGCGGCGGGCAGCTGGTCGAGCAGAACATCCATCTGCTGGATGGCCTGCGTTATCTTTACGGAGAGCCTCTTTCAGTTTACGCCACTTGCTCGCGCGGGATAGTCAAGCCCGGCGTGGACGCTTCTTTGGAATACGATACAGACGATCATTCCACCGCAGTGATCCGCTTTGCCAATAACGTGACAGCCACCCTGGTCAGCGGCTGCTACTCCAGGAATGTCCGTCCCAACTGCGGACTGGTTATCACGCTGGATGACATGGTGATAGATTACCGCCTGAGGAACAATCTGATCCTGCGCACTGCCTCTGAAACCCGGGATATCAACCGGCAGGTCGACCAGACATTTTTGCTGGACCGCGCCTTTATCGACGCGGTTAAGACGAGAGACCCTTCAGGAATCCGTTCCCCCTACAGCGACGCGTTGAAATCCTTGAAGCTGGGATTTGCGGCCAATCAATCGATGGAAAGCGGTCAGGCCGTTTATTTCTGACAGCAGCATAACGGCAGCATGAAACGAAAGGATAATTAACCATGAGGCTTTGCGTTCCGATCCCCTGTTTTTTTCATCATGAGGACTTTTTGTCCGCAATTCGCCAGGTCAAAGGCTTTGGATTTGACGCCATCGAAACCTATAATTGGAAAAACCTTGACCTAGTGGCGGTTAAGAACACCTGCGCGGAAACCGGCGTGGAACTGATAAGCATGTGCACGACCGAATTCCGCATGACCGATCCGGCATTGCGCAGCCAATGGCTGGATGGATTGCGTGCAAGCTGTGCCGCCGCGAAAAAGGCAGGGGCAAAACGGCTGATTACCCAGGTCGGCCCGGATACCGGAGCGCCCCGCACCCGGCAGCACGAAAGCATTGCCGCGGCGCTTCGCGCAGCGAAACCGATTCTGGAAGACAGCGGTGTGACGATTATGATAGAACCCCTCAATACGCTAGTCGACCATCCGGGCTATTATCTCTGGTCTGCTGTGGAGGGTTTTGAGATTATCCGTGAAGTCGGTCACCCTCTGGTCAAAGTGGTCTATGATATCTATCATCAGCAGGTGATGGAAGGGAACCTGATTCCCAATATCACGAAGAATCTCGACTGTATCGCTCACCTGCACAGCGCGGGACATCCGGGACGGCATGAGCTCCAGGATGGTGAAAATGATTATCGGGTCATTTTTGCGGCGGTCGACAAGGCCGGCTATACCGGAGCCTGCGGATTGGAATACTCGCCGCTGCTGCCCCCGGAAGTGAGCCTTCGTGAAGCCAAACGCCTGTACGGCGGCTGACAGACCGGCAGGTATCCTGTCGGAGAATTATTTTGCGGTATAGATCTGCAGCTTGACCGGACCGATCAGGCCGCTGATCCGCCGTTCCGGGATGTCGCCGCCCATGCTCAGCCCATTGCCGGCCAATTCCTGGTACTGGGACATCTTGTTCGACAGCGTATTGGCGACCACGATGCGCAGTTCATTTTCTCCGGGCTTGATCCAGCGGGTCACATCGAGAACATAGGGTTCGAAATAGGTTAAGCCTGCCGATTCGCCGTTGACAAAAACTTCGGCGCTGATCGCCACGCGGCCGAGGCTGAGCAGGACCCGGGCGTCCGCCGGCAGCTCGGTGACAGAAACCTTCTTCGTATAGTGGCCCAGACCGGAGAAGGTCGCCAGACCGAACTGGCACCAGTCGCCGGCCGGGATCCGTTCCGGCACCTGCAGAGGCAGAGCCGCGGAATGCCAGACTCCGGTCTGTTCCTGGTCGAAATTCCAGGCAATTTCCGGCCTTTGGGTAGTATCTTCGGCCCGGAAATCAAACCAGCCATCAACCGGGATTTCGGCACTGAGCTTTTCCTGGCGCGGAGCGGCAGCCGCGGACCCAGCCGGCCGGATAACCACCGGAATCAGTTCCTGCGGCGCGAATTTCAAGGTCAGGGTTGTGCCGGAACTGTCGGTTTGGTATGTCCCGACAGCTGCCGCGGAGCCGTCCTGCGGATTCCAGACCTCGGGATGACCGGCTGCGGCTAGTGTTACCTCTGCGGAACGTGCGGTGTCGCTGTTGTTGAAAATCAGGTAGAGGTGGCCATCTTCCATCTTGCGGTGATAGGCGACAATTCGATCGTCGTCCGGAACAACCTGCACATCAGGCAGCACGACGGACCGGACCAGGCCGACGACATCTTCAGCCCGCGGGGCAAAACCGGCCTGCCCTTGGCCNNGAGCTGCTCCAGCACGTCTGCGAGTTCCGGGTCGTTGCTGCCCGCTTCGAAGCTGTCCGTGGGCAGCTGGCCGACAAAAATCACGTAACCGCCCGACCGTGCCAGCTCGAGGGCGCGTTCAACGGTCGCCCGGCGCACGGCTTCGGTCCGCGGCATGACCAGCACGGAAAACGATTCGGTGTCGGTCGCCAGCTTCCCGTTATCGACCCGGGCCTGTTCGAGGATCGCCTGGTCGTCGAGCACATCGAAATCATAANNCCTGGCGGATCAGGTCGCCCAGGCGGTTGTACTCGTCGCTGCGCCGGTTCAGCAGATCGTGCTCCCAGCAATGGCTCCAGATGTCGGTTGCCGGATAAGCCAGGGCGATCTGGGCGATGTGGCCGCCGCCGGCAGCCAGCACACACATCCGGGCTTCATAATCGGCAAAACCGCGGATCTGGTCCCAGTAAGGCTGCTGGTAACCCAGGCCCGGGACATAAAAAGTCCCGCGGTTGGGGCCGCGCAGGGAATATTTGTAGCAGATCGGAACCTGCATGTTGATGCCATTGACATGTTCCCAGTTGACAATCCGGCGCATCTGCTGGAAAGTGCCGCCCCAGCCCAGCGCGGCGAAAGACTCGCACCAGGTGCGCTCGCGCTTCATCAGATGGGCCATTGATGTGGCGTATTTTGGCGTGACGGCCGGCAGGTTGATAAATCCGTCGATCGGGTGGATCCAGTCGATGCCCGGGATATGCATATAGCGGAAATTGGTCGGCAGATTGCCGCCGGACTGGGCCAGGTGGTTCATGAAAAACTCCTCGCAGACCTGGTGGCCGGTAGCCAGGTAGCCTTTTTCTTCGCAGAAATCATAAATCTGCTTGAAATAACTGGTTGAATAGAGGTAGTTGCAGGTTTCCCAGTAGGCGATGAGGTACTTTTTCCGGTCGGCGTCGGCCGGGTGATAGGCTAGGGGCAGGAATTTACGCCATTCGAGGGCGTGCCGCTGCTCGAACACGGCAGGAAGGTCCGGGGTGAAAGGCATGGACGGATACCAGGTGAAGCGGCCGGGCCAATCGATCATGGCGTAGGAGAAGGCCGGCTCGTCCGTGAAAAATCCTTTCAGCTTGGCGCCGGGGACGCGGCTGACATGTTCATGGTGAGCGTTGTAAACCATGTCGACAAAATCGCCCATCGCTTTCTTGTCCATCAGGTCGCCGTAGCCGTCGATGAAGATGCCTTTGCCGAAACGGGCCGTATAAACGGTTATTGTCCATTGTCCCGCCGGGACATCCCAAACCAGGCGGCCGTCCCGCACCAGTCCGGTCAGATCGAGCAGGGAAGCGGTGCGGATCTTGTCCCCGTCCTGCTGGTAAGCAACAACGGCCTGCAGGGTGCCGCCGCCCAGATCAATGGCGATCTCGGCCGCGGCGGGTCCGGTAAAGCTGTAGTCCTCGGGATGGAGGTATTTCCACTGATCATCCGGATGTTCCTCGGTCAGCCGGCCGCCGACCGAGCCGCTGGGCCAGTCTTCGTCGTCGTAAACCCAGAATTCCAGACCCTCTTCGGCGCAAAAGCCCGCGGCCTTTTCCACCACCTGCCACCACCAGTCGGAGGTGAATTTCGCGGGCGCGGAATCATGAAATACTTCGCAATTGAGGAAAATGCCGCCAAATCCCTGCTTTTTGAGAGAATGCAGCTGGCGGCGCATTTCATCGAAATCAATCTCGTCGTTGATTCGAAACAGGGGAGTGATCCGGTACGCGGTATCCGGATTGACAAACGATTTTTGCAATTGATCCAGGCGGAGCGTAGGCGTTTGATCGGGCGCTGGGGTGTTCATGTTTTTTCCTCCTGTGTCGGCTTCTTTTTCCTGAGCCAGATAAGCTTTATCTGATGGCGCCGGAAAGCAAAATTTCGGTGAATAATACGAATGAATTAATATTTGGTTTATATTAATATTAGAAATACATTAATATAAACCATCTTGATGTAACCAGAATATCTATTAATAACTAAAATGTCAACACATGTTAATGTGCTTCGAATGAGAGAACGAATGACCGCTTGGACGGGCCGAGCGGTTATATAATCCTCTTGACAGGTAAAATTTCCGTGCTATAGTTATAACTAACCAGTTACTTACATCAATTCAGATAGAAGG
>DOFA01000177.1 GCA_003532195.1 Clostridiales bacterium | reverse complement strand
TTTCTCGACATTCTGGCCCTGGGTTTCATGGTTCCGATCAATGAGCAGTTTTACAACGATGCAGGCGCCGCCAGTTACGGATCAAACGCCGACAAGCTGATTTATAACGGCCCTTACGTTATTTCTGGCTGGGAGCACGAAGTCAGCCTGGTGATGACGAAAAATGAAAAATACTGGAATGCCGGCGCGGTAACACTGACTGAAATCAAAGGGTTAATCGTCCGGGACGCCGAATCGGCGGTCAGCGCATTTATTGACGGCAACCTGGATATCGTCGATCTGTCCGGCAGCGGTGCGGCCATCCAAGTCAAAGCCCAGGATCATGAAGTTCAGAGCTTTTATGACGGCGCGACTTTCTATCTTGAACTCAATCTGACCCGCCCGGATCTGCAAAACCAGAACATCCGGACCGCTATCGCTTACGCCCTCAACCGCGCCGACTTTTGCGAAAATGTCCTGAAGGATCATTCCGCGCCCGCCCTGGCCTTCATTTCGCCGGCGGTCCGCAGCGCCGGCGGTTCGGGATCCTTTCGTGGCAAGGTCGGCGATCTTCTGGAAGACAACAGCCGCACAAAGGCTAAAAGGCTCTATGAAAAAGGATTAAGCGAACTGGATGTCAGCAGTCTTGATTTATCGATTCTCTGCGAAGAGACAGAAAGCGCCATCCTGCAGGCCAACGCCATCGCCGCACACCTGCAAGCCAATCTCGGCCTTGAGCTTGCTGTCGAACCTGTGGCTTTCGGGGACCGCCTGCAGCGGCTATCCGGCAAGAATTATGATCTGGCGCTTTCCGGACGCGAACCGGGCTATAATGATCCGCTGGCTTTCCTGGAATTGTTTGCCGCCGGCAACGCCAACAACCATACCGGTTACAGCAGCGAGGCCTACAGAAAGCTGCTGGCACAGGCCTTGATCACTGTGAATGACAAAGATCGGCAGAAGATCTGCCAGGATATGGAAGAGCTGCTGCTGGCTGATCTGCCGATCATACCTGTTTATTTCCGGATGCAGGATTATGCTGTCGCTTCCGGCTTGAAAGGCGTTTACCGTTCCGCTTTTCAAAATCTCCTGTTTACCTATGCCTATGTGGAAAAGTAGAAATAAGTTGATTCAGCCGGCGCCGCATGCCCTGCGGGCAGCGCTGATGCTGCCGGCGCTGTCTGTGTTTCTGGCGCTGCAGATGCTGACGGCGCCGATGCTGATGACCGGCTGTTCGCCGGCTGCAGGCGACAGCACAGAAACTTCGTCCGGCCAGACCGGCCCGTTGACCGCTGCCGCGACCATGACTACAGCGGCGACGACGTCCGCGACGGCTGCGGATTCCCCGACGACTGCCGCAACCGCAACGCCCGCGGCCAGCACAGCCGCAACGGCAGCGCCAACCGCAACAACCGCAACAACCGCGGCAACCGCTGCGACCACGGCTGCGTCAACTGCGCCGGCAGCAACAACAGCAGCCGGCACCGCGTCAGCCGGCGATGGGAAAGTTGTTCTGACTGAGGGATTTTATTACATCCGACTGGATGACGAGTTGAAGGCCAGGATTACCGGACTCAGTTACCCGGCTGATGATACGGGCTGCAAGATCACTTATGATGATCTGCGCTACATCCGGCTGCTGCACTATGATTTCGCCGGTGACGTTCATGAAGGCGAACTGATCGTCAATGCCCGGCTGGCTGATGAAGTCATGGCGATTTTTTATGAGCTGTATCTGGCCCGCTATCGCCTGGCTTCGGTCATCCTGGTCGACGAATTCGGCGAAGCGGCCAATGACGACCTATCCATGGCGGCCAACAATACTTCAGCCTTCAATTACCGGTATGTATCAGGTACAACAACCCTGTCGCGCCACAGCTATGGCGCAGCCATCGACATCAACCCGCTTTACAACCCCTACATCGTCGGTGACAAGGTCTCGCCGGAAAACGCCGCAGCCTACGTCGACCGGACGCAGGATTTCCCCGGCAAGATCGATCATGATGACTTGTGCTACCAGCTTTTTATCGAGCACGGCTGGAGCTGGGGCGGCGATTGGAGCGGCGACAAGGATTACCAGCACTTCTCGAAAAAGCTGGATTAACCGGCTTTGTCAATCCTCAAAACAAATTTCCTGCCCGGCAGCGGATGAATGCCGGATCGCGTCGATCATGCGCATGCTGACCGCGGCATCCCGAACGTGAATATAGTCCTGCCGGTCTTCGGCCAGGCAGTCATAAAACTGGCCGATCAGCTTCTCGTGACTGGTTCCGTAGTAGAATTTAGCGCCAGACAAGCGGTTGTCCTCGGCGATTGGCTGCCGGCAGCCATCGACCGTCTGATATAAAACACTGCCCTGGATGGTTAATTCGCCTTTCCCCAGAATAACTGAAATTTCGACGCTATCATTCCTGTTGTTGGCGTTGGTGGCCATGAACATGCCGGAGGCTCCGCTGCGGAAATGGATGCGGGCACAGACTGTATCTTCAACTTCCAATCCCTCATAGTCCAGGAGGTTGGCCATGATCCCGCGGATGCCGGCGATCGGTCCGCCGATCAGCTGCATCTGGTCCAGGGTGTGAATCGTCTGGTTCGGCAGCAAACCGCCGCCGGCGGTTGCCAGTTTGCCCCGCCAGGGTTTTTCGGTGTAGTATTCCCGGCTGCGGTACCAGGCGACCAGACCTTTGATGCCGCATACAGCCCCGAGCCGGCCGCTTCCGACGATGGACAGCAGGGTCTCAAAACTGTTGTTGCGGCGGTTCTGCAGGCAAATGCCGATTTTCAGGTCGGGATGCGCAGCTTCGAGGGCCAGGAAAGCCTGGGTTTCTCGCCAATCCAGGGCTGGCGGCTTCTCGCAGAAGATGTGGATCCCCCGGGCGGCCGCTTCCCGCGCCACCGGATAATGAAGGTAGTGCGGCAGGCAGATATGCACGCAATCCAGCCGCACCTGATCCAACATTTTCTGGTAATCCGTGAAAAACCGGGCGCCGGCCGCTGCTTCTGCCCGTGCCGGATTGATGTCGCAGGCGGCTATAAGCTCGACAGCCGGATTGACCTGCAAGGCACGAATATGAGTATCCGAAATGTCGCCCAGTCCGATGATCGCCGCTTTGAACATGAAACGAATCCTTCTTTCTATCCGAAATGTAACTGTCCCACAGGCTTTTCGGCGCTTTCTCCCGCTGCGCGGATTTTCAGGTTCTGACGGGGTATTTGCCTTCCGCGGCAATACGCTTGTTGAGTTCAGCCAGGTAAAGGTCTTCATCGACCGGCAGGTCAACTTCGCGGCCGAGCCAGCTCGAGAGTAAAATCGCATTGGCCAGAGCGACGCCGTTAATGCCGTCGGAACCCGGCGCCAGCAAAGGCGTGCCATCGATGATATGGCGGGC
>DOFA01000090.1 GCA_003532195.1 Clostridiales bacterium | reverse complement strand
CCGGCCAGATTTCATCGTGGCGGCGGATGTATTCCGCTTCGGTGCCGGGCCGGATCCGGGCCCTCCAAGCTACGCGCTGAACTTCCGTGTGGCTGCACATAATAGGATAAACCTCCCAAATATTTTACCGGCTCATTTGCGCCGGCTGAATCATCTGCCGCTATTTTTTCCCGTGGTATGCCGAAAGGCTGGTCAGCAGCCGCTCCAGCCGCTGGATGACATCGCCTTTGCTGCGCAGGCTGGCCGGGATTTTCTGAATATAATCATCAAAATAGTAACTGAGTGAGTGCAGGATATTGTTTTCATTCAGCTGAATGATCGAAACCGCCCGCTTGTCATCAAAGGTGGCGGAGAAATAGGCGGAGTTGTTTTCTTTATAAGTGATATGGATGGCCGTGCTTTTGGCAGCCTGGCTATCCGGAGTCAGGTAAAGCTCATAATTATCATACTGCCGCAGGGCGTCGATTGTTTGCTGAAGCCAGAGCAGCGTATCGGACAGAGTGACGGTTAGCGCTTTGTCGGAGAAAATCTCATATCCGCCCAGTTGGCTGTGTTTCTGGGTCTGGATATTTTCCAGCAGGGACAGCGGCAGGATATCCAGGTAAGTTTCCTGTTCCAGGCGGTTGTAGAAATCCTGCTGCTGGCTGTCCAGCCATCCGCTCAGCTGATTTTCCGGGAGACTGCCATTAAGACGGCGCAAATAGTGTTTAAGCGCGGTTTTCGGCATCAGCCGGATGTTCAGGTGGCGCCGGATCGAATAGACGGCTCCCGGCTTTTTGCTGAATTCGAGATTCTGCTCATAGTAGGCGCGGGCGTTCTGCTGATTGTAGATGGTGAACAGCGGGCGGCATTGCGACAGGCTGGCCTGGAACAAACGGGTCAGGTGCTCGATGGTCAGCGGGTCCTGATAGGCAAAATACATTTCACAGCCGGAACTTTCCGCAATAGTCTGCGAATGGATCGCCGCCTGTTCCCGGATGATGAACAGGGTCTGGCGGATACGCCGCTCGCCATACCGGGGATAATAATAGGAATAAACCTTGCCGGACATATGCAGGGGTATCCAGTAATTCAGCATATTCAGGAGTTCATTGGTCCGGCGGGTGATGACATGGATCAGCGTGACCTGGTGCCCCTGATTGATTGCCTGGTGCAGCAAGCGCGTCCAGCGGATCGTAAAGCCGGGATCTTCAATCAGCCAGCGGATGTCGTCTTCACTGGTCAGAAAGATGTCCAGCGGCTTTTCCGACTGCAGGATCCGATAAAGGAAATTTAGAAAAGCCTGCCGCTTGCCCGGCCGGCCCTCGAAGACTTCATAGGTGCAGATGAGCCCTGGCAGCTCGCCGGTTTGCGGTATGCCAGCTGCCGGGAGGTCGCCGTTGGCGGGCTGTTCTTGCTGGGCTTTGATATCAGCCCGGTAAGGCCGCACCTGGTCGGGATGCTCGAGAATATCGGCGATGCTGGCGATCAGGCTGACCGACTGGGCCAGCTGCTCGGGTTGCTCATCCGGCTGGGGATCCGGCGGCTCGGCGGACACCAGCCAATCGGTCAGGACATGGATCCGGTTGGCCTCTTCCTGGCGTTGCTTTTCCGGCAGCCGCGCGGCGATGATTTTTTCCAGGTATTCTTTTTGGTACTGATAGGCGTTGATGCGCAGAAAATAAGTCGCCAACATGGGAATATGCGGGGAATTGAGCGAAATTTTCCGCTCGCCGGATTTCCAGCGGCTGACCAGCGAAGCATCCACATTGATGCCGCGGGCTAGTTTGCTGTTGCTGATTTTAAATAAATGCATAAGCGCGGTCAATTTCTGATCAAAATTCATGTCATCCTCCTATGATCAAGCCAATCAGAATCAGTGCTCGGGCATTATATTTCCATACTCAAGTTTGAAGTCAAAGATTATGTTCTTATTATGCCACAGGTTGACATAATAAGTCAATGACATTGTATGACATATTTCTTGACACGGCGATGTCCGATCAGATACAATCAATGATCAGGGAAGTGAGCAGATTGGAAATTGTTGCGCTTGTGCTGCTGGGATTGAGCCTGTCCATGGACACTCTGGCAGTGGCGGTGACCCTGGGCATCTGCAAGAAGAATATCCGGCCGGTCCACGCGCTGAAAGTCGGCGCTTTTTTTGCTGCGTTTCAGGCCTTGATGCCTGCCCTGGGCTGGTTTGCCGGAACCCGGGTGATCGGCCTGATCCGGCCTTTCGACCATTGGATCGCATTTGGTCTCCTGGCCCTGCTCGGCGGCCGGATGATCTATGAAGCGCTGCATGAAAAAGAGATGACGCCTGAAGAAGCTGAGAAAACCTGTTCGCGGGAAGATCCGACCTCCAGCCGGCACCTGATCCTGTTGGCGCTGGCCACTTCGATCGACGCGATGGCAGCCGGCATCAGCCTGGCTTTCAGCGATGCTTCGATTGTGGCCGCCGTCCTGATCATCGGACTGGTCACCTGGCTGGTCGCGACTGCCGGCACCCTGCTGGGCAGACACCTGGGCGTCCTGTTCCAGCGCAACGCCTGCCTGGCCGGCGGAGCGGTGCTGATCCTCCTCGGGGTGAAAATTGTCCTCGAGCATCTGCTGGGCTCTTGATTGATTAAATGGAGAGGGCATATTGATCGCATACGGTACCTTGCGGCATATAAAAAAACCTGTTATGATGGGACTCATTAAAGCGGATGATCGAATCAGATCACACTTTTGTTCGCGCCATGAGCACTTAAGGCTCTGTCAAAAAGGAGACTCACACAGTGGAAGATGACAGTAGTATAGGCTACTTCCTGGCGGCTGTTACCCAGCCGGGTTCTTCAGTTACCTCTTTAATTATCGATTTGCTGGTTCTCGCTCTGTTGATTCTGATCAATGCCTTTTTTTCGGCAACCGAAATCGCCATTATTTCGCTCAATGACAATAAGGTTAAAAAAATGGCCGAAGACGGCGATAAGATCGCCCAGAAACTGATTAAGCTGATCTCGCAGCCCAGCCGTTTTCTGGCGACGATTCAGGTCGGCGTGACTCTGGCCGGCTTTTTATCCTCGGCCTATGCCGCCGACAGGTTTGCCAGCCGCATCTACCTGCTGATCGGCCTGGATACGCCAACCATCCGAACCATCAGCGTGATTGCGGTCACACTCATCCTGTCCTATTTTTCCCTGGTTCTCGGGGAATTGGTGCCGAAGCGGGTCGCCCAAAGCAATCCGGAAAAATTCTCCAACCGGATCGCCGGCATCATAACGGCCTTGAGCGTCATCATGAAGCCGTTTATCACGCTGTTGGCGTTTTCAACCAACCTGATCTTGCGCTTGCTCAGAATCGACCCCAACAAGAACGACCGCACGGTGACGGAGGAAGAGATCCGCATGATGGTCAATGTCGGGCGCGAGTCGGGCAATATTCAAAGCGAAGAGAAACAGATGATCGAGAATATTTTCGAGTTCAACGACAAGGAAGTTTCGGAAATCATGACTCATCGGACCAGCATCGTTTCCCTGGATGTCGAGGCCGATTACGCCGAAGTCCTCGAGGTGGCTGTCCATGAAAAATACACGCGCATCCCCGTTTATGAAGAGAGCATTGATAACATTATCGGCATCCTGCATATCAAAGACCTGCTGTACCATGCCGCGGATGGTCTGAAACAGCCGTTTACCCTGCGCGACATGATCCGTCCGCCCTACATTGTGCCCGAATCCAAAAATATCGACTCCTTGTTCCGTGAAATGCAGCGCGACCATGTCCAGCTGGCGGTTGTCATTGACGAATACGGCGGTACGGCGGGCATTGTCACGATCGAGGACATGCTTGAAGAGATTGTCGGCAGCATGCAGGACGAATATGACGAGGAAGAGCAGGCGATCGTCAGGAAAGATGAAAACACTTATCTGATCGACGGCATAACGCCGCTCGATGAAGTTGCCGAGGTGGTCGGCCAGGAATTCCCGGACGAGGATTATGACACGCTGGCCGGACTGGCAATCTGCCTGCTGGGGCGGATTCCCGAGGATAATGAGCATCCTGAGGTCGAGTTCCGCAATTTACGCCTGAAAATCCTCGAGATGGATGATAACCGCGTGTCGAAAATCCAGCTGACCATCACTCCCGAAACGGTTCCGGATGAAGAACCGGATGAAGAATAATCCGTTTTCCTGTATAATGGCCTCTGATAGTTGACGCCCCCGCCCGGCGCCGGTTTTCCGGAGCGAGGGCTGATTGCAGCCGGAGGTTTTAGTTGATGGCTCGATATGGTTATATGCTTCTGGACTTGACGGACACGGATATCAGCCGCCAAGCCATGCAACTGGATGGCATCGGCGATTTTGACCGGATTTTTGTCGACCGCCGCCCGACGGTGGCCGATCAAAGCCAGTCGGTGCGCGAGCAGCGCCAGCGGCTGCTGAGCGTGCTGCAAACGGGCGATGTCGTCTATGCCGCCGCCGCCGACCGGTTCTGCGACAATCTGAAAGACTTCGGCAAGATTTACCAGGCAATCCTGGACCAGGGCGCCGAGCTGGTTCTTCTGCAGGAAAACCTGGACAGCCGCAGCCCCGCGGGCCGTTTGGCGGCCCGTATTGTGATCGCTTTCGAACAGCTGGAGTTTCATTTCCAGTCCGACCGCAAGAAAGC
>DOFA01000228.1 GCA_003532195.1 Clostridiales bacterium | reverse complement strand
ATCCAGTCAGTCTGCTGGACTTCATTGACTTTGACATCCATGGCTTTCTGGTCGGCCAGAAGGAAATACAGCATATAGGTGCCGTCCGCTTCGGTTACGGCCGAAGGCTCACCGGCGTCGAAAACCCCGTCGCCGTCGAAGTCGATAAAGATGGTCCAGCCGGCCAGGCCGACTTCATCGTCCGCATTGCCGGCGATGCCGTCGGCGCCGTTGGCCTGACGGATGCCGTCGCCATTGATGTCATGCCATTTCATACCGGCAATGCCCGATTTCAGGAAAATCGAGCTGGCTTGCATCTGGTTGTCCTTTGACGAACCGCCGGACCAATCAGAGCCCGACACCAGGGTGTGGTGATAAGGCGAGCCGGAAATCTCGCCGGCGCCCATGCCTTCGCCCCAGCCAAGCCCGGTCGCCGGGAAATCCAGGCCGACGGCGATATGGCCGGCGTAAAGGATCATGACTTCAGTTGCCGTACCGGTCCAGGACACCGTCCAAATAACCGTGCTGGCGCTCAAATCACCGCTGAGCGAATTGATCGTGACAGCGGCGCTGCTGATGGTTCCGTTACCGTACAGGTCGATGGTCCGGTTGCCATACATCGATTCGTAAAGCAGTTCGCGTGCGGCAGTGGCATAGCTGTCTTCCGGAACATCAACCGCGAGATGGCTGGTCCATTTCGACCCGTCGGTATCCGGCAGCCATTTCCAGCTGTCCGACCAGGTTTTGCCGCCGATTGCGCTTGCCGCGGCAACAGCCTGATCCCAGCTGGTCAGGAAATCATAAGCGTATTTGCCGCTTTTGGTAAACTGATAGGACAGGGTCACGGAGTGGTCGGTGACAGCGGGGTCGATTCCGCTGACAATCACCCGTTGGGGCGTTGACATCCCCTCGACATAATAGGAATTGTTGCCGTTCAAATTGCCGTTGACCCATGCGGCGGCCGGAATTGTTTCCAGCTGGGCAAAATCTACGCCGGCGGCAAATACGGTCAGCGGCATCGTGGTAATCAGCAAAGCGATGATCAGGAGAGTGGAGAGAAGTTTTATTGACGGTTTTACAAAATTCGTTTTCACACAAATACCTCCCATGCAGAAATACTTTCTTGCTTGTGATTCTGGAGGCAAGCTCTCTGTTTTCAGCCTCGTTTTTTGGACAAACGGGGTTAACCATGTTTATGGCAAAGATGAAAATACCTTGATTAATAAGGAACAGGCGGTTCCGCCGGAGCAGGGGCGGGACAACAAAGATACAGCCGTTTTCCGGCTTGGCCGGACCGCGGCGGCAGACAATTCCAGAGAACCGTTGGATATAATAATAAAGACATTACAAATCTATTACGGGAAACATCAATACGATGGTTAATATCCATTTTGGCCCGGGGTAGAGGTGGACCGTCATGATATCAGGAATTTATTAACACAAGACATGGGTAATAGATCGATTGATAATCGATGAAGCGTCATGGCGGCCGGACGATCCTGGTGCAGCGCACTTTAGATTCACGGCTTTGCGGACCGGCCTTTCGGACGGGGTGCCCTTTACAGATGCTCATGACTATGCGAAGATCCTGTCGGCATAGTTTTGAGGAATCATCTTTGCCATATCGTTTTCGATTATCAAGGTGCAAAAACATGCCGGTCGACTACCAATCTGATAATATTCAACCAACAGAGATAGTAAACCTTCTTCATTCTATCACGGTACAGTTATTTGCGCAACCCCCAAATATTTTAATTGTAAAATAAGTGTAATTATTTGCAAAATATTTTGTCAAGCCCGAGATCCAATGCTGGGAAGCCTTTGGACTGTCACAGGTCAAGACGTGTCATGATATTTCCATCGTCATGACATCGCAAAAAAGTGCAAGTTGTCTTGAATTTATTGATACGAAAATCATGACAGCCCCGATCACTCAAGAGACATATTTCATGACAATGACAGGCTGTATCTGCCGGAAGAAGTCAGCCGGCGATTATGATATAATAATCCTGTCAAACGGCCGGTTCGGCAGAGGTCAATCAGGAAAAGGGAGGTATCACGCGATGATGGACGTGAAAGAATTTGTCGACAAGACAATCAATTTTGGTTTTGGATTGGCGGAATATTCCCGGGAAAAGATCGAAGCTCTCGTTGAGGAACTGGTGCAGAAGGGCGATGTGGCCCAGAAAGACGCACGCAAGCTGGCCGGCGATCTGGTCAGCAAAGGCGAAGAGCAGCGCGCCGAGTTTCGCAAGCTGATTCACGATGAAGTGACCAAAGCCCTGGACAAAATGGATCTGGTCCGCAAATCAGACATCAAAGACCAGGTTGCCGAGGCTTTGCGCGAGGCCGGTCTGGCCGCCGCCAAACCCGAAGTTCAATCGAACGAGCCCCAGAGCTGATCTTGCCCGCGGGCAGGAACCGGCTCGTACAGAAAGACGGTGATCGGAATGCCGCTGACGAAGCGCCTGCATCTCAAGCGATACCGGCAGATTATCCGTGTTCTGGTTCGGCACGGCTTTGGCTTGCTGCTTGAACAGCTGGGCATTTTTGCTTATTTGAAAATCCGGCACCGCAAACTGGATCCGTACAGCGCCAGCGCCGCCGAGAACGCCCGGCAGTCGCTGGGCGAGCGGCTGCGCCTTTCCTGTGAGGAACTGGGTCCGACATTCATCAAGATCGGCCAGATCCTCAGCACCCGGCCGGATGTGTTCTCGCCGGAAGTCGCCGGCGAACTGGTGAAACTGCAGGATTCGGTCAATACCTTTGCCTTCGCTGAAGTTTGCCAGGTCATTACCGAAGAATTCTCCGAGCCGCCGGAAAAGGTCTTTGCCTGGATCGATCCCGAACCCCTGGCTGCAGCGTCCTTGTCCCAGGTGCATAAGGCGCGGCTGCCGACCGGCCAGACGGTCGTGATCAAAGTGCAGCGGCCGGGCATAGCCGCCGGCATTAAAGTCGATCTGGAAATTCTCAAGGATCTGGTCAGTTTCGTCTGCAACCATACCCACTATGGGACTTTATATGATTTTGCCGGCATGATGTCGGAG
>DOFA01000261.1 GCA_003532195.1 Clostridiales bacterium | reverse complement strand
CGCCCCGCGCGCTTTTATGTGACCAAAGACGACCGGCTGATCCTCGCGTCTGAAGTTGGCGTGCTCGACATCGACCCTGCGCAGATTCTCCAGAAGGGCAGCCTCGAGCCGGGCAAAATGATCCTGGTTGACCCGGTTCAGGGACGCATTCTCTGGAATGACCGGATCAAGGAAGGCCTGGCCAACGAACTCCCTTTCCGGCAGTGGATCGACGAGGAGCTGGTCCAGATGGACCAGCTTGAGGATCCCAAAGAACAGATGAAGATCAATCTGCACGATGACTCTTTTATCAATGATCCAGTCGCCGAAGGGAAGCCCCATTACAAAACTGACTATCTGCGGCAGATTCGGAAATTCGGTTATGTCTATGAGGACCTGTCCGAAGTAATCCTGCCGATGGCCGACTGTGCCGGCGAGCCGATTAATTCAATGGGCACCGATGTGCCGCTGGCCATTCTTTCCGAGCACCCGAAGCCTTTTTTTGATTATTTCAAGCAGCTATTCGCACAGGTCACCAACCCACCGATCGACGCGCTCCGGGAAACGATTGTTACAGCCACGCAGGTCTATCTCGGCACGAACGGCAACATCCTGGAAGATTCCAGGAAGAATTGCCGGCTGCTGCGCCTGAAGTCGCCCCTTCTGACTTCCTCCGAATTCCGGAGGATCGAAAATATCCATCTCCGCGGCTTTAAAGCGCAGGTGTTCCGGATGGTTTTCGACCGGGACAGCGATCCGGAAAAAGGGCTTGAAGACGCGCTGGCTAAGCTGAATGAGCAAATTCTCAACGCAGTCAGGGACCAGATCAACATTCTGATTCTCAGCGACCGGCTGTTCAATGAAAACGAAGTTCCCATCCCGTCGCTCCTGGCCGTATCATCCGTCCACCATTGCCTGATCGAAGCCGGCCTCAGAACCCGCGCCGATATCGTCGCGGAAGCCGGCGATGTCCGCGGCATCCATCATGCCGCCTTGCTGGTGGGCTATGGCGCTTCAGCCATTTATCCGTATCTGGCGCACGTCATGATCAAAGAGCTGGTCGTCCAGGGCAGAATATCCTGTACCAAGGATGAGGCGATTAAAAACTATAACGATGCGCTGGTCCAGGGCATCGTCAAAGTCATGTCCAAAATGGGCGTATCGACGATTCATTCCTATGAAGGCTCTCAGAATTTCGAGGCGCTCGGAATTGACCTGTCGGTCATCGACCGCTATTTTACCAATACGGTCAGCCGCATCGGCGGTCTGAAGATCCAGGACATCCAGAGGGAAGCCGTGATCAAATATGACCAGGCGCTGGCGATGGAAGCGGAAAACAAGCCGCCGGTTCTCGAATCCAGCGGCGAGACCCGCTTCCGCACGGGCAAAGAAGAGCACCTGTATGACCCGATGTCGATCTGCCTGCTGCAAAAGGCCGTACGCACGGACGATTACCAATCCTTTAAAGCTTACAGCAGCCGCTTCAATGAAGGCCGGATCCGCGCCACGCTGCGCAGCTATTTTGACTTCGTGCCCCGGGCCAGCGTTCCGCTCGCGGAAGTGGAACCGGCTGCAGAGATCGTCAAGCGTTTCAAGACAGGTGCCATGTCCTACGGCTCGATATCTAAGGAGGCTCACGAAACGCTGGCTATAGCCATGAACCGTCTGGGCGGCAAATCGAATACCGGCGAGGGCGGCGAAGACATTTCACGCGAAAGGCTCGAAAACAGCGGCGATTCCAAGCTTTCCGCGATCAAGCAGGTCGCGTCCGGCCGTTTCGGCGTGACATCGCGCTACCTGAATTCAGCCCGCGAGATTCAGATCAAAATTGCCCAAGGCGCCAAGCCGGGCGAAGGCGGGCATCTGCCGGGCCGGAAGGTCTACCCGTGGATCGCCAGAACGCGCCAGTCCACGCCTGGCGTCGGCCTTATTTCGCCGCCGCCGCATCATGACATTTACTCGATCGAAGATCTGGCCGAACTGATCTTCGATCTGAAAAATGCCAACGACCGGGCGTCGATCACGGTCAAGCTGGTTTCCGAAACCGGTGTCGGGACGGTCGCGTCCGGCGTTGCCAAAGCCGGCGCCGACCTGATCCTGATTTCCGGGCATGACGGCGGGACCGGCGCCGCGCCGGGAAGCTCGATCCGGAACACGGGGCTGCCGCTCGAGCTTGGGCTTGCCGAAACGCAGCAGACGCTGCTGCGCAACGGTCTGCGCAGCCGGATCCGCATCGAAGCGGACGGGAAACTGATGACCGGACGCGATGTGGCGGTCGCCTGCCTTCTCGGCGCTGAGGAATTCGGCTTTGCCACAGCGCCGCTGATCGCGCTCGGCTGTCTGATGATGCGGGCCTGCGAGACCGACACCTGCCCGGTGGGCATTGCCACGCAAAACGAGAAGCTGCGCTGCAATTTCAAGGGCAAGCCGGAGCATGTGGTCAACTTCATGATGTTTGTCGCCGAAGAGCTGCGCGAATACCTGGCCAGGCTTGGATTCAGAACGGTTGAGGAAATGTGCGGGCATGTCGAGTGCCTTAGGCAATCGGAAAACATTGCCGGCTGGAAGGCCAGGACCATCGACCTGTCGGGCATTCTGGCCCAGCCGGAAAAACGCTATGAAGGGATCATCCCGGGAAGTGAAATCATGCATTATGCGCCCGAGATGTCTTATCATTTCGATCTGGACAGAACGCTGGACAAGGCGCTCTTCCTGCCCTTGTGCGAGCGCGTCGTCGACAATCTGACAGCGGTGCATTTTTCCGCCGACGTTTGCAATGTCGACCGCGCCCTTGGCACGATACTCGGATCACGAATTACCCGCAAATATCCGGACGGATTGCCGGAGGAGCTGGTTTGCATTGATTTGAAAGGCAACGGCGGTCAAAGCTTCGGCGCGTTCCTGCCTAAAGGCGTGCGCCTGACACTCACCGGCGATGCCAACGACTACTTTGGCAAAGGCTTGTCCGGCGGCGTTCTCGCCATCAAAGCCCCGGCTGAAAGCGGGTTTATCGCTTCCGAAAACATCATTATCGGCAACGTCGCCTTTTATGGTGCCACCTCCGGCAAAGCCTATGTCAACGGCGTCGCCGGGCAGCGGTTCGCAATCAGAAATTCCGGCGCCGACCTGGTTGTTGAGGGCATGGGTAATCACGGCTGCGAGTATATGACGGGCGGAACAGTCGTTTGCCTGGGTCCGGTCGGCGTCAACTTCGCCTGCGGCATGAACGGCGGTGTTGCGTACCTCTATGACCCGAACGGATTTCTCAACAGCCGCCTGAACCACGACCTGGTCGATATGACCGAACTCGGGCTCCACGATTACAGCTTGCTCAAGCTGATGCTGGAAGAACATATCGTCAACACGAAATCACCGCTCGGTATCCGGCTGATGTACTCGTTCGACCAGGAGAAATACCATTTTAAGAAAGTCATACCCTATGAATATCGGAGAATCCATGCTATAGCAGCCAAATATGAGAAGAACGGCATGAGTCACGCCGAGGCGATCTCGGTGGCGTTTCAAGAAATTTCGGAAAACGGGCAGCGGAAGGAGCATGAATGATGGGCAAGACAGGAGGATTTCTTGAATATAGCCGCAAGGAGCACGGCGTGCGCGCGATCAAGGAGCGTCTGGGCGATTATCAGGAATTTACGCTGAGGCTTTCTGAGACCGAGCAAAGGAACCAGGCGGCCAGGTGTATGAATTGCGGTACGCCGTTTTGCCAGACCGGCCTGCTGATCGAGGGTAAAGTGACCGGCTGTCCGCTGCATAATCTGATCCCGGAATGGAACGATCTAATTTTTCATGGCCGGTGGAAAGATGCTTATGAACGTCTTATATTAACCAATCCTTTTCCGGAATTCACCGGCAGAGTCTGCCCGGCGCCTTGTGAGGCGGGCTGCAATCTCGGGTTCAATGATGATCCGACTTGTATCCGGGACAACGAGCTGCAAATTATCGAAAAGGCGTTCGCGGCCGGGCTGGTCCAGCCGCTGCAAATTACCAGGCGAACCGGCAAGAAAGTTCTGGTCATCGGTTCCGGCCCCTCCGGGCTTGCGACGGCGCATACTTTAAACCGACTGGGCCATGCAGTGATGGTTTATGAGCGCGAGGACCGGATCGGCGGCCTCCTCATGTATGGCATTCCCAACATGAAGCTGGACAAAGGGATCATCGCCCGGCGACAGGCGATCATGGAAGCCGAAGGCGTCCGCTTTATATGCAGAACGACGGTAGAGTCCCGGGAGCAGGCAGAGCAGATCCTCGTGGAATATGACGCCGTCCTGCTTTGCTGCGGTTCGCGCCAGGCGCGCGACCTCGCAGTCCCCGGCCGCGAGGCTTCCGGCGTTCATTTCGCGGTCGACTACCTCGGCCGAAACACCAGGAGCCTGCTCGATTCCAACTTGACCGACGGGAAGGCGATCCTGGCCCAGGGCCAGCACGTCGTGATCGTCGGCGGCGGCGACACCGGTACGGATTGCGCGGCGACCGCGGTTCGCCAGAACGCCGTCTCCGTGACCCAAATCGAGATCCTGGCCCGACCGCCGGAAAGACGGTCTCCAGCTAACCCGTGGCCGGAATGGCCGGTCGTCTGCAAACAGGACTACGGCCAGCAGGAAGCCGCATGCAAGTTCGGCGCCGATCCCCGGCGATGGCTGACCACGGTCACGAAAATCAACCCGGACAGCTCCGGGAATATTGCTTCGGTGGAGATCAGCAAGGTCAAATGGGAGAAAACTGACCGCGGCTGGTCGCCGGTCCCGGTTGCTGGCACGGAAGAAACGCTGCCCTGCGATCTCTTGCTGATTGCGATGGGATTTATCGGTCCGGAACCGGAACTGATGGATCTGTTTGCGGTGCAAAAAGATCCCCGGGGCTATCCCGCAGCCGACAGGCTTTACCATACCTCAAATCCGAAGGTCTTTACGGCCGGCGACCAGCGCCGGGGCCAGTCGCTCGTCGTCTGGGCGATCCAGGATGGTGTCGCCTGCGCTTATGAGGTCAATCAGATTTTCAGGCAGTGAATATAAAACAGCAGGCTTGACATACATCTGGTTTCCGGGCTAACATCGTTTCATAATATTCGCCGGCCGGGAGGAAGAGCATGCTGCAAACAGAATGGAACGGATTTCGTCGCATAGACTTTATATTCCAGGGGCGGGAAGCCATACTGGTCTTTCCGTCCAGCCAGAACCGAACTGCGAAATGGCTGTTGAAAACGGAGTATTTTGACGCCTTCCCCAATTGCGAGATCGAGCTGGTCAAGCGGGGTTTCCACCTGGCGTATCTCAAAAATATCAACCGCTGGGGAACCGATGCCGATCAGGATGCCAAGCGGGACTTCGCGCAACACCTGACGGCCGAATTTGGCCTGGCTGACCGTTGCGTGCCGGTCGGCATGAGCTGCGGCGGCCTGCACGCCGTCAATCTCGCGTCCCGCCATCCGGAAATAGTGGCAGCGCTCTACCTGGACGCCCCGGTGCTCAATCTGCTTAGCTGCCCGGGCGGCATGGGATGTGCCGATTACAGCGAGTCCATGTGGCAGGAACTGGTTGATGCCTATGGCTTTTCCCGGTCGGAACTGATCACTTACCGCCAGCATCCGATCGACCGCCTGGACATCCTGCTGCGGAATAAAATTCCGGTTATCCTGGTTTATGGCGATAGCGACCCGGTCGTGCCTTATTGCGAAAACGGGGCGGTGCTCGAGCAGTATTACCGCGAGAACGGCGGAATCCTTAAAGTGATCGGCAAGCCCGGCTGTGGGCATCATCCGCATGGCCTGGCTGATCCGGCTCCGATCGTCGATTTTATCCTCGCGCATGCCTGAAAGGTGGTTCCTTTTATGATTAAACATCCTGTGAAAACCGCTGCTGTAACAATCATTTTATTATTGGCTTTTTCTTTGTCCGGCTGTAGCTTGGGAATCTTATGGAACAGATCAGCATCGACTACGGAAGGAACTGCGGATAAATCCAGTACGACCCAGCAAGACCAAACCGGTCATGACGATAAAAACGTTGAGGTGGTATTTTGCCCGGCCGATCACAATCAGGTCAGCCAGGCTGAAATGGAGGCAATTCTGCCGATACTGGAGGACCGGCTGGATAATATTGGCATTATGGATCGGGATATCAGCATCGACTACTCCGACTGCCTGATCAAAATCCGCTTTAAGCAGACCATGAGCACTCAGGAGACTTCAGCTGCCATGTCGGCGCTGTGCGCCAGGGGCCTTTTGACCTTCAAAGATGAGGCGGGCAATATCCTTCTTGACGGCACGGACATTCAAACAGCAGTCGCTGAAAAAGACCAGCAGAATTCCGAGTGTGTTCTGATAACCTTTACGGCGGCAGGCGCTGGAAAATTCGCCGAAGTGACCGCTGCCAATATCGGCCAAAAATTGACCATCAGCATGGATGATTGTATTCTCGTCGAACCGGTGATCAAACAGGCCATATCCGGAGGCACCTGCCTGATTGCCAGTCTGGACGATGGCCGTGCCCAAACCCTGGCGGCAGAGATTAATGCCGGCGCGCTGCCTTTTCTGCTGCTAGTCGACCAGATTAATTTTTCCAGCCGATCAACGACCCTGCCTTAGGCCGCGCTCCCTGGCAATCAGCAGCGCGGGGACCGGGTCGTTGCAGGTGACCATGGCGGCGCCGTTAGCCAGGCACAGCAGGACTTGTTCGGCCGTATCGGCACAGAACGCGCAAGGCCAGATGTTCTTCTCGCGCCAGGAGTTGTTATGCTCCAGCGTCACATCCGGCATCGGAACACCGACTGACCAAAGTTTGGCCAGGGAATCCGGCTGGACATTGCGCATGTATTTTGCGCTGTACCCAAGGTTAGGCAGCCCATACCGGTCGTGGATATAATCTGTGACGGCGGCGTTGAATGATGTGAAAACGCAGCGGTCGGTCATGCCGAAGGAATGGGTCAAGGCGACTGCGGCGTCGAGGCAGGCGATGTCGTCGGGCTCTTCCTTGATTTCCACGGAGAAGAGCATGGATTCATAAGGTTTGGTCAAAGTGAGGAATTCTTCAAAAGTCGGGATTTTCAATCCTTCGTAATATTTGGCTTTCCAGCCGCCGGCGTCAAGCTCCTTAAGCTTAGCGCAGGTTTTCTCGCGCAGCAGGCCGCTGCCGTTGGAGGTGCGCTCGAGCCAGCTGTCGTGCATCAGCATGGGAACGCCGTCCGCCGAGAGGTGCAGGTCGAGCTCCAGCATATCGACGCCCAGCTCGATTGCCGCTTGAAAGGATAAAAGCGTGTTTTCCGGATATTTGGCACAATAGCCCCGATGCCCGGAAATGATGAATTTGTTTTTTAAAGATTCTCTGATCATGATGTTCCTCCAGTACCCCGCCGTGACGTTCTAACCTGACCGGCTGAATGGGAATTTCATTTCATTTTACGATACTTTTCACGGCGAGGCAAACAGACATGGGGCATACTGGTATATCATGCACATAGGCTTAATCATTTGGTTTACAGTCTCAATAAACATTTGCATCATAACACAGAGTATGATACGATATAAAAAAAGATGTTACGATAGCTGAGGGACAATAATGAAGAATTATCTTGAGAAGTTGTTGCACATTAATGCAGACCTGCTTCCGTTCAGTAAAATAAGTAACCTGCCCTTATATCTTCGCGGCGGGTATGAATTAAACACCCTTCGCTTGGCCGGTATTATAAGCCTGCTTGCAAAACCCAAGGGAGCGGTCACCTTTGCTGCTCTGAGAAAACATCGTGAACAACTGAAAATGCTCTCGGGAATGGAATGCGTTCTTTGCTTCGAGACCCTGGATACCTACAAAAAGCAAAAAATGATTTCTGAATCGATCCCGTTTATAATCGAAGGTAAACAGGTTTTTCTTCCGTTCTTAGGAATAGTACTCGAAAAAGAAAAGAATCACATAACTCCAACGATTAAGAAGTTGGGAATCTCGACGCAGCGTCTTATAATAACGGCAATTTACGAGAACTGGACGGAGATACAACTCAATGAAATCGCAAAATATTTAAATACATCAAAAATGACGATTAGCCGATGCCTTGATGAAATGGATGCGCTTGCACTCGATATGACGCTAAAAGCAGGAAAAACAAGGGCATTCAAATGGAGCAAAGGCAAAAAGGCATTATGGGGAGCGGTCAGACCTTTACTCAGTAATCCTGTCTGCCATGAGTATAAGCTGGATACGATCATCCCAATACAAGATGGTGTTCTTGGAGGGATGTCCGCTGTGTGCCATTATTCCATGCTCTCGGATAATGGATATCCCACTTATGCTGTTACAAGGAATGATGACAGGTTAAAAAAGTATTACGCGCTTCCACGTGTCCCTCGGGATGAAGTCCCGGCCATAGCCATACAAGTCATGCCTTACATGATACCCTATATCGATAAAGTATCTGTTGATCCGCTTACTGCCATTCTTAGCCTGACGGAAGAAGAAAATGAGGATCCCCGAGTTGAAAATGCAGTCAATGGTATTTTGGAGGAAGTGCTCAATGGTTA
>DOFA01000101.1 GCA_003532195.1 Clostridiales bacterium | reverse complement strand
GCAGTAGGAATTGCCAGGGGTTCCATGACAGCGGTTTTTCCTGCTAGTGACATCGGTGTATCCTCCTTGAGATCGGTCTTGCAGAATCGATTAAAAGTATAGTTTAACGTTAACCTGAAAAGCAAAAAAAAGCAACCCCGACTTTTAACAGTTGACTTTTTACAGCTCCAGTTCCGGATTCAGGCTGCGCATGGCCATGATGGTGCGGTCGATCAGATCGCCCAGCTCCCAGCCCAGCATGGCGCAGCCTTGGTTAATGATGTCGCGGGAACAGCCGGCGGCAAAGCTGGGCGTCTTGAACTTTTTCAGCACGGATTTCTGCTCCAGGTCGCTGACGCTTTTCGAGGGGCGCATGATGGCGACCGCGCCGATCAGGCCAGTCAGTTCGTCGACGGCATAAAGAATTTTCTCCATGATGTGTTCCGGCCGGATATCCACATGCAGGCCATAACAATGGCTGGCGACCGAGCGGATCAGCTGCTCGTCCAGATCGAGGCCGCGCATGATTTCCTGGCTCTTGATGCAATGCTGCTCCGGATACTGCTCAAAGTCCAGGTCATGCAGCAGGCCGGCCACTTCCCAGTAGTCCACCCGTTCCGGATCGTATTCCCGGGCGAAATAGCCCAGCACTCCGGAGACGATCCGGGCGTGCTTCAGATGGAAAGCCTCTTGATTGTATTGATTTAATATTGACCAGGCTTCATTGATATCAGGTATCCGGCTCATGTTGGGCGCCTCGCTTTACTGTTTTCTTTATTATACCCGGCCGATCAGGCCCGGTAAACAGCAAATCGGATCCGTCGCCGGCCGATCAGGTAAATGATACGCGAAACGGGTAAGCAATCCACCATCCAGGAACCTGCTTACCCGTTTCCAGGGTGTACTGCCAATCGAGTACGCCCTCCTTTCTTTGCCCCGCTTCCTTTGTCCTGGAAATAATCTGGACCTCAGGCGAGCCGGAATCCGTTCCTGAACGAAAATCCTCTGCGGCTGATCGTCGGAACAGGCTTGCGTCCAATTGACAATTGCGGGCCGCCTCAATCTTCCGGCTGGCGGGATATCATTTGACTCTATCCCGAACTTTCTACCAGAATATCCGATTCAGGTCCTCATCGCCTTTTTGGATCGTCCGCTGCTTTTCCGGGGCAACCTCTTACTGGGGATCATCCCTTTCAGAGGGCAGGTATAGCATAGCAAATTTTATGCATCCTGTCAAGTTTTAGTGGGCCTATTTCGTGAATATATTGTGAATATGCTGTAATTTCGCTGCTACTGGCTCGTTTATTTGATTAACGGGCAGGACGGCTGACTAAAAAAATATAATTTCATTTATTGAAATTAAATTTCAAAATAGTATAATCATAGTGATAACACAAGTAGGCAACGGAGGTTCCGGCGTGACCCGCACTGTTGAAAAACCGTCTCTGAAAAATCTGTCGGCTGTCAAGGCGCTGGATGTCCTGGAGGTGCTGGCTTCCCATCCCGAGCCCATGCGGCTGCAGGATCTGGCCGGCCAATTGCAGATGAATCCCAGCACCGCGCTGCGCTTTCTCGTCTCGCTGGAAACCTGCGGCTATGTGCGGCAGGATCCGGAAACCTCGAAATACCGTTTGACTTTAAAAATTTGCGCTATGGCCAACAAAGTCAGCGAAAACATCCGCCTGCAGGAATTGGCCCAGCCGTTCATGAAAAAAATCGCCAGCCGCTTTCAAGAATCAGTCTGTCTGGCTGTCGAACGGGACTTTGCAGTGGTTTATATCGGCGTTTTGCAGCTGCCGAACCAGACCCTGCGCAGCATTCAGCAAATCGGCAACCGCGCACCCATGCACTGTACCGGCACCGGCAAACTGATGCTGCTCAATCACGACCCGGATTACCTCGATCAGCTGATCGCCAGCAAAGGGCTGCCGCAATTCACGCCGCATACAATCATTGGCCGCCAGCGGCTGCTTGAGGAGCTGGCCGCCGTCCGCCGGCAAGGCTACGCCCTGGATCGAGAAGAATGCGAACTGGGCTCCAACTGCCTGGCCACGCCGATTCGCGACTATACCGGCCAGATTGCCGCGGCCATCAGCGTGACCGGTCCGGCCGCCCGGCTGACTGAAGCTAAAATGCGGGAAAATTTACCTTTTCTTTTAGAACAGGCAGATGAATTGTCCGGTTTTCTTGGGTATGCGCCCATGAGAAACCAATCAAATGCAGAATGAAGGAGTGGTTTAAATGAAAGAATCGATTCACAAGTATTTCCAGGTCGGAACCGTGCATTTTATGTCTTATCCGCAGACCATGAAAGGCGAAGGGCCCTTGCTCGAGACTCTGCGCCCGGTCCTCGCCGACGAATTCTTCGACGTCGTCGAACTGACCTGGATCAAGGACCCGGCTGTCCGCCGGCAGGTGCGGCGAATGCTGGAAGAGTCAGGCGTCAAGGCCTGTTATGGCGCCCAGCCGCGTTTGCTGAGCACTGGCCTGAATCCGAACGACCTGGACGAATCCAAGCGGCAACTGGCGGAAAAGTCCCTTCTCGAAGCCGTCGATGAAGCTGTGGAAATCGGCGCCGGCGGCGTGGCCTTTCTGGCCGGCAAATATGACCCGGAGAAAATATCTGAAGCCCTGGCTCAACTCCTGACTACAACCCGCAACATCTGTGCCTACGCAAAAAAGCGGGATATCGCAATCAACCTCGAGGTTTTCGACTATGATGTCGACAAAAAATCCCTGATCGGCCCGGCGCCCCTGGCCGCCGAATTTGCCGCGGANNCACAGACAACTTCGGCCTGATGGTCGACCTGTCCCATATTCCGCAGACCCATGAAACCAGCCGGTTTGTCATCTGGACCCTGCGGCCGTACATCAGCCATTTGCATTTTGGCAACGCGGTCCTCGGCGACCCCGCCAACACCGCTTACGGCGACACCCACCCGCGTTTCGGTTTCCCCAACAGCGCCAACACGGTCGACGACCTGGTCGATTATCTCCGGGTCTTGCGCGACGAAGGATTTTTTAATGCCCGGAATCCTCTGGTCCTTTCGCTGGAAGTCAAGCCCTGGGGCGATGAAGACTGCGACCTGGTGCTGGCCAATTCCAAGCGCGTCCTCAACCGCGCCTGGGCGCTGCTGGAAGATTGATCGCAAGACTGAACGGGAAATTGAACAGAAGACAATACGGAGGATTTAATCAGTGAAAATTGTTATTCTCGACGGCTACACCGAAAACCCGGGCGACCTTTCCTGGGACGGGTTTCAAGCCTTGGGCGAACTGACCGTCTACGACCGGACGCCGGCTGATCAGGTCATAGCCAGGATCGGCCAGGCCGAAATCGTCATCACCAACAAAACCGCGCTGACCGAAGCGGTTTTTGCCGCCTGCCTGGGCATCCGCTATGTCGGCGTCCTGGCCACCGGCTACAATATCGTCGATACGGCGGCGGCTAAAAAGCGGCAGATAACCGTAACCAACATCCCGACTTACGGCACAGCAGCGGTGGCACAGTATGTTTTTGCCCTGCTCCTGGAAATCTGCCATCATGTCTGGGCGCACAGCGAAAGCGTCAAAGCCGGCGAATGGACTTCGAGCAGCGACTTTTCCTATTGGAAATACCCGCTGATCGAACTGGCGGATAAAACGCTGGGCATCGTCGGATTCGGCCGCATCGGCCAGGCCGCGGCCAAAATTGCCCAGGCTCTGGGCATGAAAGTCCTGGCTGTCGATGAACGCCAGGATGAATCGTTGGAAAGCGATACGGTCCGCTACGCAACTCTCGATNNTCTCTCGATGAAATGCTGGCCCGGGCGGATGTCATTTCCCTGCATTGTCCCCTTTTCCCGGCCACAAAGGGTCTGATCAACCGGCAGACGATCGCCGCGATGAAAGACGGCATCATCCTGATCAACACGTCCCGCGGGCCGCTGATCGTCGAGGCCGATTTGCGGGCAGCCCTGGAATCAGGCAAAGTCGCATACGCCGCCGTGGACGTGGTTTCCAGCGAGCCGATCCAGGCGGACAATCCTCTTCTGGGCGCACCCAACTGCATCATCACGCCGCATATCGCCTGGGCGCCCAAAGAAAGCCGCGCCCGGCTGATGAACATCGCGGTCGGCAATCTGCAGGCCTGGCTGGACGGGCGGCCGCAGAACGTCGTCAATCCCTGACCAAAACCTGGCAAAATGAGGTTCGTTTTTCGATGGATATCAGTCATGAGGATCTGCGTGCAAAATACATCCAGCGCTATGAGGAACGGGCGGCGCAGTATGAAAAGGAAGAAAAGCTGACCGGCCGGGTTTTACTTTATGGCAACTCTTATCTCGATAATTGGCATCCGGCGCACCTTGATGACTTGTTCCGGGAGCTATCGGGCCCAAACCCGCCCTATGTCAATCACGCGATCGGCAGCATCGCCGGCGCTGACTTGCTGCGTTATTATCCCCGGCTGGTCAGGCCTTATTTACCCACGGCGATGATCTGGTGTGAGGGAGCCAATGATTTTGCGCTGGGATATACCTGCGCTGAGGCTTCTGCCAATGCCCGGGCGGTTTTTGCGGCAGCCCGGCAGGATTTCCCTGACCTGCCGCTGGTTCTGCTGTCAACCATCCGGCCTCCCGATCTCCGGTCATGTCCCGAACGAATCAGCCGGAAAGACGCCTATGATCAGTTTCTCGCCGACTATGCCCGCGATAACGGACGCTGCCTGTATCTGGATCTCAAGCCTTTTTTCCGGGAAACACAGGATGAACGCTTTTATCTTGCGGATCAGGTCCACCTGAATGATATCGGCTATGAGCGGCTGACCCGTTTTGTCAAACCGCCGCTGCTCCGGTTTTTCCGGGAGACCGGCCTGATCGATTAGTCCAAGTCACCGGAAGAGTTACCTTCATCCAGCTTGCAGAGCGCCTGCGCCGCCAAATCCAGATTGCGGAACAGATGCATCGGAATTTTCTGCAAACTGCCGTTTTGTTTGGCATGGGCGGTCAATTCCATCAGAAAAGCCAGTCGGTGCGGCGGCAGCAGGTTGAGCACCTTGAGCTGCCCGTTCAGGATGGCCCGGAATTTATGGTCAATTTTCAGGGCTTTGCGGCGCGACTCATATTCGCGCTGAGCTTCCTGACGTCTGGTCTGGATTTGGCGGACAAAGTCTTCAGCCGGATAGATCAGGCCGCGATCCAGATTGTAGGCGATCGCCGCCTGCTCAAGGCCACGGACATGAATCAGGCCGTAACGCTGGGTCAGCAGCCGCCATTCGGCAGATTCAAAAGTATAAAATTCACCGCTAAGGCGGTCAAAAGCCTTCAGGGTATCCAGATAACCGAGGCGCCAGTTCCGCTGCAGTTGCGAGGGCGTAATGTCCAGCGTACCGCCCAGATCCTGGCCGTCATGGATAAAAGTCAACTGAATGTTATCCAGCAGAGGGCTGCGTATGGCGGCATGCTTGCCCAGGTCCACCGCGACGATCCTGCGAAATCCCTGGTCTTTGAGCATTGATATCGGCACCCGATCCACCAGGCCGCCATCGACATAGCTCCGGCCATCGATCCGGACCGGCTGCAAGCCCGGCAGCCGTGAACTGGCCATGATAAAGTCCACCAGCTGGTTTTCCGGGATATCCCGAATCCAGCGCGGCTGCGGACTGAAATTGGGGTAGAACGCCGTCAGAAGTCCATACTGGACCCGGCTGGCGCGGACTTGGTCTTCATGAATGTAATGCCCGAGCAGTTCACGCATCGGCTGGGTATTCAGCTGATGCCGGGTCAGCAGCTCCCGGGTCAGAACCCGGGCGTTCTTCAGGCTCAGCAAATCCAGCGAACTCACCTGGCGGTTATCGGAAAATGCCAGGCACTGGTCCATCTGCAACCCCTGCCACATTTCCTCGGCGCCGGCAGAATCGCCGCAGGCCAGAAAAGCGCCGTTGATCGAACCGATCGACGTTCCGGCCACCGCCGCAAACTCCAGGTTCATTTCACGGAAAGCCTGCCAGGCGCCCATCTGGAAGGCGCCTTTGGATCCGCCGCCGCCCAGGGCCAAACCGATTTGGGTCATTTTCTCACCTGATTGCTTTTTACGGTTAACATGATACGAACTTGTGACTGCATGATCTCTATAAAATATTATAGCCACAAAGAAAACATCCGGCAACTCAGCACTTGAGTCCTAAAGTCCTCCCTGGTTAGCCAGATCACATGCCGCACTTCAGAATTAATATCAGTGAATCACTCGTTGTTATCGTTTGTATCATCGGTTTCCCTTTCTGATTCAGCGATTTCAGTCAGCTCGCGTAACTTGTTCTCCAATAGCATCTTATTCGGCAGATGAAGTTGATATTGAGCAACGAGTGCCGGAGACATCCTCCTTCTCAGTGCGTACTCGATAACTGTATCGTCTTTATCTGTGCATAAAATCAGCCCGACGCTCGGATTCTCATTTGGCTTTCTAATATCGCTATCGAGAGCTTCGAGGTAAAATTCCAGCTGTACCAAATGCTCCGGCTTAAACTCGCCTACCTTAAGCTCGATAGCCACAAGACAAGAGAGCTCACGATTATAAAAAGCAGATCGATAAAGAAATCTTTATTGCCAACCTGAACACGATATTCCTCCCCTAAGAAAGAGAAATCCCTTCCGATATCCCAATACATCGAAATGAGCTCACAATTAACGGCACGATAGATATTTTCCCGTGCTTTTTCTATAATGGAGAGAATTTCATTGAAATCACCGGCATTATTTTTTGATATTTCTTTGCTCACCAAGTTACCTCCGTTGCAGCTCTGATGTTTTTTTGACTATTTCAAGTCATCGAATGTTGCAGCCATTAATTCATTAAGTTTCCTCGCCTTGACGGCAGGTCTGGTATCAGTTGAACTGCTTTCCTTGCGCTCTTTTTTCTCTAATCCTTAATGGAAATGCCGTTCTGCTCATATTCTGCTCATATAAAGATATAAATACCCGCTTTGCCATTTTGTTTGGATGAGTTTTACCGTTATCCCAACGATTAATTGTGGCGATACCTATATTCAAGGCACGGGCCAAATTCTCTTGGCTCATATTCATTTTCTCGCGTACCATTTTTACTGTTGCGGAAAAATCCACGCGTATTCATCTCATACTGGCAACTATAGCACGTGTTATAACATTTTCCAATCTTAAAGAGGCATTTTTTACATAATTCAGTTTTTCGAGTAAGGTGTTCGACGCATTGGGAGAAAGCACCGAAAAGCCTGTGGCAAGGCTGTGTGAATCAAGGACAATCGGTGCAACCAGTCAGACCACTCTGACCCCGGGAGGCACCTCGATTGAACTGGCAATCCGGCCGTCAGGCTGGCGTTCGTGGCGAACCCTGATGATACCCTGCGGAACCGGATAGGTTCCCTCCGCCCAGTCAAGTCCGCCCAGGTCAGGTGTAATGCTTATGGTCGTGCCGCCGGGTTCAAGGACCCGGATGCCGAGAATATGCTCGGACAGCCAGGGGGTCGGACCGGCCGCCCAACCATGGCACAGGCTCTTTCGGTATCCCGTAAAGCAATGGCTGCCGGTATCGCCGTGGATGTCAATTTTCCCGGCGGGAGTCAACTC
>DOFA01000002.1 GCA_003532195.1 Clostridiales bacterium | reverse complement strand
TTATTATTTTTATTATTAAATGAATAGGATTCCGGCCTGAGGGCGTGAAAGACCCGGTCTATATCGACGAGTGGGGCATAACACGCCAGATCACCGCCGGCACCTGGCCGATGGACGCCGGTATAAGCACCCCGATGCAAGACGCGGCCGACTGGGCCAACTACAGGATGCCCGACCCGGATGCCGGATTCCGCTACACCGGCCTTCGCGAAGCCTTGAAACGCGCCGGCGAATATGGCATGGGCGCGATCGGCAACGTCAGGGGCCCCTATTCGGCGGCATGGCAGCTCTTTGACCTGGAGAATTTTTCCTGTATGCTCTTCACTGACCCGGATGTCGTGCATGCTTCCCTGACCGCCTGCACCGATTTTTCCCTCGCCTGCGCCAGGCACATGGCGGAAATGGGCGTGGATGCGATCCTTTATTCGGATGACTATGGTTCGTCCGCCGCACCCCTGATGTCGCCCGCGCAGTTTCGGACCTTCATCGTGCCGCAGCTGACCCGCATCTGTGCCGAGACAAAAAAAATGGGCGTCCCGATGCTGCTTCACAGCGACGGCTGCATCCGCATTCTGGTTGACGATATTGTCCAATGCGGCATCAACGGGCTGCATCCGATTGAGCGCATCTCCGGGATGGACCTGGCGGACATCAAGAGCAACTTTGGCCGGCAGATTACCATCTTCGGCAATGTGGACAACACCGAAACCCTGGTCAACGGAACCCCGGCGGATGTTGAAGCGATGGTCCGGGAGTGCATCCGCATCGCCGGGCCCGGCGGCGGCTATTGTTTGGGTTCCGACCACAGCGTTCACGATGATGTTCCCAACCGGAACGTGTTTGCCCTCTATGAGGCTGGCCGTAAATACGGCCGTTACCCGATCGGACTCTGAAAAATCCGGAGATCGCCTGATGGAACTGACCCACAAAGAACCCTGGTTTTTCGGCCTGCCGGGGAGGTTACGCAATAAATAAGCGATGTTTCGCCGCAAATCGATCGAAACGTTTTAATTTATTATTGACAAGCGCCCGGTTCGACCGTATTCTGTAAATAGAAGATGATCTGTTATTGAGCGCTTCCATCAGGTGACAGTATAAGTCAGGGAAAGGCAGTGTTTCAGTATGAGCGGCTTTGCAAAAGTCACCATCAGGGACGTGGCGCTGAAGGCAAATGTATCAATCGCCACGGTATCGCTGGTCGTCAGCGGCAGCGCGAAGGTCGCCGCAAAAACCAGGCGCAAGGTCATGGACGCCATTGATGAGCTCGAATATATCCCCAATGAATATGCCGCTTCCTTGCGTAAAGGCAAAAGAAATGTTTTTGCCGCCCTGATCCCGGATTTGAACAACCCTTATTATCTCGGCATTGTCCGTGGATTGCGCGATATGTGCGCCAAGCAGAGCATTGTTCTGCACATCTCGGAGACCCGGCACGATTATGAAACAGAAAAAGCTGAGCTGCGTTTCCTGCGCGGCGTGCAGACCTCGGGATATGCGTTTATCAGCACGGTGCTGGATGACGATCTCATCGAGTCCCTCGGCAGCAGCAGCATCGTCACAGTTGATAAAATATACGGCTATTCCAACCAGTATCCCCAGATCCTGATCAACAACTACCAGTGCACTTACAAGGCCACCCTGTACCTGGCGCGCAAAGGCTGCACCAATATCTGGTATATTACGCCGCCGATCTGGACGTTCAGCCTGCAGGAGCGCATGGACGGATACCGGGCGGCCATGAAGGAAGCCGGACTCTCTGCCGACGACCGGGTCGTCATTTCCTATGACAGCCAGATGGACATGATGGAAGCCGGCTATATGCAGATGAACCTGATCCTGTCCCGCGACAGGCCGGACGCCGTGATCACCACCTCAGACATGTACGCCATCGGCGCCATGCGCGCGATCAAGGAGAATGGCCTGGCTATTCCGGAGGATGTGTCCGTGGTCGGATTTGACAACAGCGATTTGAGCCGCTATGTTCAGCCGCCCCTGACGACCTTCAGCCTGCCGCTGCGTCGGATGGGCGAAATGGCCTTTGGTTTCCTGACCGGCGATCTGGATAATAAGATGGGGAAAATGGTGGTTACCGCCGATTTTATCATCCGGGACAGCGTCAGATAAATAATAATCGAGTGAAATAACCAGGTGACAGGAGATAAGAACATGCTTAACAGTGGATTTTACACCGCTCTGGGAACTCCGTTGGATTCCGGGGGCTGGCTGGCTGCCGGCAGTTTTGCCCGGGAGGTCGAAGACCAGGTCCGGTTCGGCGCATCAGGCTTGCTGGTCATGGGTTCGATGGGCCTGGGCGTTTTTCTGCGCCACAGCGAATATGTCCGGACCGCGCGGACGGCGGTTGAAGCCGCCGGGCAGTCCTGCCCGGTTTTCGTCGGCGTGACCGACACGTCGGTCGGCCGGGCCTGCGACCGGATCGATGCTTTGGCGGGCTTGAAAATCGACGGCGTTGTCGCCACGGCGCCCTATTACTATACAGTATCCGACCGGGAGCTGGTGCAATTTTACAGCGCCCTGGCCCAGTATTCGCCTTTCCCGGTCTACCTCTATGATCTTCCGTTCGCGGCGCGCAATAAAATCACGCTGCAAACCATGATCGGGCTCAAGAATGAAAAAAATATCAAGGGCATCAAAACCGGCGACCTGAAACTAGCCTTGCAGCTGCAGCAGATGGTTGACGCGCAGGAATACCGGGAGGATTTCCATGTCCTGTACAGCGGACTGGATACCTTCGACCAGGCTTACGCCCAGGGCATCATCCGTAACCTCGACGGCATGTTTGCCTGCACCGGCAAAATAGGCCAGGCGATGTACAAAGCTCTGGCAGCCGGAGACCAGGCTGCCGGGACCGCCCGGCTTATGGAGATCGTCCGTCTGCGCGACACCTTCGCTCAGGAACAGATTTTCCCGTCATTCACCTATGCCATGAACCTGCTCGGGTATGAAGGCATCTTCCATCCTGACTATTATTTCCAGCCCAGCGCCGGGCAGATGGAGAAAATAAAAGCCTGCATGCAGGAATTTCAGCTGATTTGATACAAGCGAGGCGTTCATATGTCTACCTTTGTCATTAAAAATTCCCGAATCGTCAGCCGCGACTGCATTCTGGATGATTATGCGGCCGTGATTTCAGACGGGCGTATCGAAAATCTTGTCGCGGCGGGCGAAGGCAGTCTGCGGCAGATGACCGAATATGAAACAGTCGATGCCGGCGGCAGGTATCTGGTTCCAGGCTATATCGACCTGCACATGCACGGCGCCATGAGCCATCTGGCCGATTGGGGGCCGGACCGGCTTTCCCGGTTGTGCGAGGCTCTGCCGGCTTTTGGCGTCACCGGATTTCTGCCGGCGCTCACACCGCAGAAAGATCCGGACCTGGAGGCTGGCCATTTAAAGGAACTTTCAGCCGCATCTTATTCCGGCGCCGCTATCCTCGGATTTTTTCTCGAAGGCCATTATCTGGCAATGTCCGGTTCCATAACCAGCATTCCCCGGGATTACAGCCCGGAACGCGTCCGGGAACTGATTGCCGCTTTACAGCCCTATCGGGTGATTTTCGGCATCTCGCCGGAAGTTCCCGGCATCTGCGGCCTGCTGCCGATCATGACGCAATATGGTGCCCCGGCTTTCATCACGCATACCCGGGCTACGGCCGAACAGACTGAAGCGGCGACCCTGGCCGGCGCCGTCCATGCCACGCACTTTTATGATGTTTTTCCTTACCCGGGCGACAAGGAGCCGGGCGTCAGGGGCTGCGGTGCGGTCGAAGCCATCCTGGCCAGCGACCGGACGTCGGTCGACTTCATCCTGGACGGTGAGCATGTGGAGCCCCTGGCGGTCAAACTGGCCCTCAAGACACTCGGCCCGGACCGCGTCTGTTTGATTACCGATGCCAATGTCAACGCCGGCATGCCGCCCGGGATCTATCCCAGCATGGGCGGGCAGGAAATCACGGTCGCCTACGAAGGCGCGCCGGCCCGCCTGGGTCCGAGCAGCCAGAGCCCCGGCGGCCTGAACGGCAGCGGTTTGACGATGGACCGCGCCGTCCGCAACGCTGTTTCCCTGGTCGGCCTGCCTTTGCCGCAGGCGGTGGCCATGGCCTCGGCCAATCCGGCCCGCGTTCTCGGCCTGGACGGGCGCAAGGGCCAGATCAAAGCCGGCTATGATGCTGACCTGCTCTTGCTGGACGAAGCGCTGCGGGTGACCGACACCTGGATCGCCGGCCGGCCTGTTTTTAGCAAACTGAAAATAACATAGATCAACCAACAGGAAAAGGGGATCAGAAATGAAAGAATTGTTTGCAATGGAAGGTAAAGTCGTCGTCGTCACAGGCGGTTCGGGCTATCTCGGATCGGCGCTGGCCGACGGATTCGTCAATTACGGCGCGCAGGTTGCTGTCGCGGACATCACGGAAAGAAAAGCGGAGCCCGGCGAGGATCCGGCCGTTTCAGAAAAGAAACACTTTATCGCCTGCGATTTGTCCAAGACCGCGTCCATCCAGGCCATGCTGGAGAAAACCGCGGCAATTTTCGGCAAGATCGATGTCCTGGTCAATTGCGCGGCTTACGGCGCCGCCAGCCCGATTGAGAAGATGAGCGACGAGGAATGGAACAAGGGCCTCGACGGCACGGTCGGCACGGCCTTTCGCTGCACCCGTGAAGTCATACCCTATTTCGCGGCTAACGGCGGCGGTGTGATCGTCAATTTCGCTTCCATGTACGGCATGGTTTCGCCGGACCCCAGGATCTACGGCAAAAGCGGCCAGAACAATCCGGCCAACTATGGCGCCGGTAAAGCCGCGGTCATTCAGCTGACCCGCTATTGCGCCGCCCATCTGGCCGACCGCAACATCCGCGTCAACTGTGTCACCCCGGGCCCGTTCCCGAATAGTGCCAAGCTTCCGCCCGAAGAATTCCTCAACGAGCTGCGCAACAAAACCATGCTCGGCCGGATCGGCGGGCCCCAGGAGATGGTCGGGGCGGTCATTTACCTGGCATCGGATGCTTCCAGCTTCACAACCGGATCGAACATCGTGGTTGACGGCGGCTGGACGGCGTGGTAAGAATCAGAAAGGTAACGGATCTGACCCGATTAGATCGGCATAAATTATAGGAGGAATGAAACATGTCATATTATTATGGTGAACAAACCTGGCCCCAGCTGGCGGCGGCGATCGAGAAGAATACGCTGGTCATCATCCCGATCGGCACGACTGAAGAGCACGGCCGCCATCTGCCGGTTGAAACCGACGCCATCATTGCGACTATGTTCGGCGATGCGATTGCCGAAGGCCTGCAAAAAGAAAACGTTCCGGTGCTGGTGACCCGGCCGATCTATTATGGCTACTCGATGAACATTGTGACGCGCTGGCCGGGATGCCTGAAAATCCGCACCCGCGTGTTCATGGATTATATTTACGATATGATTGACAACTTGATTGGCCAGGGCTTTAAAAAAGTCGCCCTGCTCGACTGCCATGGCAACCATGACGGGCTGCTGCGCACGGTCATGCGCGAAATTGCTGACAAGCACGACCAGTTCATCTGCACCTTGTCGCCTGCGAAACTGAGCCAGCCGCTCTACGATAAATTGAAAAAAGATCCCCAGGGCGATATTCACGGCGGCGAATGGGAGACCTCGATGGTCCTGGCCTATCGTCCCGAGCTGGTTCATCCCGAGGAATATACTTCAGGCGATGCCATCCGCTGCAACAGCGAACTGCGCGGTCCGGTTTCGACCTGGGGCCTTCAAGATACGAAGACCGGCCTTTACGGCGACCCGACCTATGCCGACGCGGCCTTGGGCGCCGCTTGCCTGAAAGCGGGAACTGACGCCGCAGTCCGCATTTTGCAGCAATTCATGACATTATAAAGGAGGATACGGACTATGGAACAGAACCGCTTTACCTTTAAGCCAGCCCCCTGGATTCCTTTCCAGGACAGGGAAGTCCTCGAACGAGTTCGCAAGATCCGCCGGGAAGACATGGAAAAGCATCCTAATCCTGATTTCAAAATCAAAATTGTCCCGGATGTCGGCGGACTCTGGCTCGCGGACATGATCCTGCGCATCCAGGAATCCGATAAAATGAATCAGAAGCTGGTCATGCTGATGCCGAATCCCTGTCCGACCACCTATGAATCCGTGGCCGAACTGATCAACCGGTTCCGCATCAACTGCCGCAATGTCTATACGTTCAACCTCGACGAGTGGGCCAACGAGAATGGGGAAATCGCTCCGGAAAGCTACCCGGCCGGCTTCAACCATTCGTTCATCAAGTCCTTTTTCGCCAAGATCGACCCTGTTTTGCGCATGAAGCGCGAGCAATGCTGCGCGCCGACCACGGAAAATATCCGCGACTACAGCAAACTGATC
>DOFA01000271.1:3987-4148 GCA_003532195.1 Clostridiales bacterium | reverse complement strand
GTGGCCATGATCACCGGCGACAACCGGCAGACCGCCGAAGCCATCGCCCGTCAGGCCGGCATCGACCAGGTTCTTGCCGAAGTGCTGCCGCAGGATAAAGCTCTGGAAATCAAAAAGATGCAGGCGCAAGGCCAGCTGGTGGCGATGGTCGGCGACGGCAT
>DOFA01000271.1:0-3915 GCA_003532195.1 Clostridiales bacterium | reverse complement strand
ATCAAACAAAACCTGTTCTGGGCTTTCGGCTACAATGTTCTCGGCATCCCGATCGCCGCCGGAATCCTGTATCTTTTTGGCGGTCCGGTCTTAAATCCGATGTTTGCCGCCGCAGCCATGTCTTTATCTTCGGTCTCCGTCCTGACCAATGCCTTGCGGCTGAAGACCTTCAAGCCCTATTCCGCCCGGTAAGGATTCCGTTGCAACTGAACTAAACCGGCAAATGCCGGTTCAGCCACAGCAGAGCCAGACGCAGCCAATTCTGGGCCGATTCATTGATCTGGTCCGGTCTGGCGGTTCTTGCGCTGTCTTGTGGCTTCATACAGGATTACGGTCGCGGCGCAGGCAACGTTGAGTGATGTCGCCACGCAGTTTTCTGCCATCGGGATCCGCACCAGTTCGTCGCAGATCGAATAGTAGTAGTTGCTCATGCCTTCGGTTTCGTTGCCGATCACCAGCAGGCAGGGCTGGGTCAAGTCAGCATCATCGATATTCCTGTCGGCATGGGCGCTGGTGCCGACGACCCGAAAGCCGGCATGCCGCTGCCGCAAGTCGCCAATCCAGTCGCGGACCGCAGCCTGGTCCGGCTCTGCCAGCACGGGCAGCTTGAATAATGATCCCATGCTGGCGCCAACCGTCTCCGGATCGTATAAATCGACGGCATGGCCGGTTATCACAAGCGCATCAACACCCAGAGCATCGCAGGAGCGGATGACGGTCCCCAGGTTTCCCTTGTTCGCCGGCCGGTCGAATAGCACCAGCAACGGAATCTCGCCGGACGGCAGATCCGGAAGCGACAGCTGCCGCATCCGGACGATCGTACAGATTTCCGAAGTATCGGTCTTGCCGCTGATTTCGGCCATCAGGCCGGTGGTCAGTTCGTAATTAAGCTGAGTCGGCACCTGCTGCAGCAAATTGCCAGCCCAGTCGGAGAGACGTTTTTCAAAGGAGTAGATGAATGAATCGATAGTCCAGCCATTTTCAACGGCTTCATTAATGTTGCGGACACCCTCGACAAAAAACTGGCGATAACGATACCGTTTGTTGCGATTGGTCTTGAGGACCTCAAATTTCTGGTAAGCGGCATTAGGCGTATAAATCCGCTGGACGCCCATCGGCTGGCCTTCCCTTCCGGCGACTGCCGTTTGCCGGCCAGTTCCGGCTGCGCCGCCGTTCTATAATAATCATATCATACACCCAGCTGACCGGCCATGGATTTTCAGGCAGGAGGCTTCCAGCATTTGAGCGGTCATGGGCTGCCCGGTCAGGAAGCCCTGAACTTCGTCGCACTGCAGCTCCGCCAGGATTTGCAGCTGTTCCGTCGTTTCGACCCCTTCGGCCGTCGTTTTGATGCCCAGCGCTTTCGCCATCAGGACAATCGCCTTGATGATCTGGTATTCCCCTGGATTGACAGCAATATTTTCCACCAGTGGCCGGGCGATTTTCAGCCGGTCGATGGAGAATCGCTGCAGGTAGCTCAGCGAGGAATAACCGGTGCCGAAATTATCGATGGATACGGCGACCCCGATTCCGGATAAGGCATGCAAAACAGCCGCTACCGGTTCGGCGCCGTTCATGGCCACCCGCTCGACTATTTCCAGATCCAGCCACTCCGGGTCAATACCTGTGCGCTGCACCAGTTGCGCCAGATTTTCGGCGAACCGGACCGGTTCCAGCTGTTGGGGCGAGATGTTGATGCTGATCCGCAATTTCCGGCCATAGCGCCGGTTCCAGTCGCGGATCTGAATCGCCGCCTGCTGCAGGACCCATTCGCCAAGCGGAATGATGCAGCCGATCTCCTCGGCAATTGGAATGAATTCCGCCGGCGGAACGGAGCCGAGAACCGGGCTGTTCCAGTGCAGCAAGGCTTCAGCCCCGGTCAGCGTACCGTTGGCAGCATCGTATATCGGCTGGTAATACAGTTCGAATTCCCGGTCATAATCGGATTGGCTGAGCAGATGCTCCAGCTCGCTTTTCCGGGCTACCCGCTCATGGATCAGCTGGTTGTAGAATGCCAGCTGGTTGCAGCCCTGGGCTTTGGCATGATACATGGCGATATCGGCATTTTTCAGCAGCGTCCCGCGATCCTGGGCGTCATCCGGATAAAACGTGGCGCCGACGCTGATGGTGATCTGAAACTGGTAGGGCGGCACACTGATCGGTTCATGGCATTTCCGGATCAGTTCGCCGGCCAGCCCGGCCACGTCTTCCTGGCAGTAATGGCCGCGCAGGGCGCAGACGAACTCGTCACCGCCCATCCGGGCCAGTATGGCGTCATATTGGTTCCAGGCCTTGATACGGCGGGCGATCTCCATGAGTACATGGTCGCCGATATCATGGCCGCAGGTGTCGTTGATCGACTTAAACCGATCCAGGTCGATAAAGAAAATGACTACGGTTTCATTGATCTTGACTTCTTTCAGCAGCCGGTCGAGCGCCATCAGGAAATAGCGCCGGTTGTAAAAACTGGTGACTGTGTCATGGTTGGAGACATTCTCCAGTTCCTTGTTGATGGCAACCAGTTCCTGGGTGCGCAAGGCGATCTGCTCCTCGAGGAGCTGGCCCATCTGCTTTTCGTGCAAGCGCAGCTTGTCGTTGATATGAGCCGAATTCACATAGCCGCTGATAATCTGGTGCACGATAAAGATGCCGACGAGAAAGGCTATCTCCCGCCACTCAAATCCCTTGACCAGACAGACGAAGAGCGGCGCCGCAAGCAGCACGGCACTTTTAAATCTCTGTCCGGACGGCTTGCGGTTCCGGCTGCCGCCCGTCAGGATACCCGACTGCTGCCGGACCTGAAGATATCCGCCCGAACCAGCCAGCAGCATCGCCAGCAGGTAGACGATGTCGAGAAACTCGTTGGCCCGATAAATCCCCATGATATATTCGTAAGAATAAACGAGGTCAGTAATGGCATACAACAGCAAACCGGCAACGAAAATTTTCATCGCAGGCGCCAGGTGCCACCGTTCCAGGGTCAGAAACCACGCTCCGATGCAGCCGATCGTAATCAGGCTGGAAAAAGCGCCGGCAAACGGGAAGAGGTCTTCCGGGCTCATTTGGAGCAGCGCTGTGAATTGCTCATTAAAGAAAAGAATCCAGGCCACAGCCAGGGCCATGCAGGCAACGGCCAGAATATCCAGGAAGAGCTGGATCTTATCCCAGATTTTACGCCTGACTCCCAGCATCAGCACCGCCGACGCCGTAAAAAACGAACTGGGCAGCATATAGAGCCAAGTGACCAGAGGCGACTGGTTCGGGTCGGCGCCCCAAAGCCAGGCTTCCGCCATCCAGACCAGGTCAGCCGCCGACCAAAACAGGCAGGCCAGACTGCCCAGCAGCCAATGGATCCGGAAATCCCGGGTTCGGTAATAGGCGCAGGCCAAGGCGCAGGCACAGAGAAGGGTGCAAAGCGGCGAAGCGATGAAGGTGCCGGTTTCCGATCCGGACACGACTGCCAGGACATATGCCGCGAACGCCAGTCCGCTCGCGATGGGAAACATGATGCCGGTTATCCGCTTCATAGCCTGACGCCCTCCGGTCGAAATGAAAAATGCCACGCATTTTTACATTATACCAGAGGTTCAAGTTATTTCAACTAAATTAAACTAGATATTCTCTGAAACATTCAGGTCAGGCCGGGTATGTCCACCCAGGTATCGTCAGCAGCCAAAGCAGCCTGGCCGGCTTCAATTAGGGCCATGATCGCCAGAGTCTCCTGCCGCGGCACCGGCGGACGGCCGGTGGTAAAAAAGTTCAGGATCGCGGCGATCAGGTTCGGAAAGAAATCCGTGCACTGGTCGATCAGGCGGCTTGCCCCGGATTGATACTGCAGGGACAGCCGGAACGGCGCTTCGGCTATCTGCAGCATGGAGGCGCGGCGGCCGCCGGGATAATCGATGATCAGGGGCC
>DOFA01000243.1 GCA_003532195.1 Clostridiales bacterium | reverse complement strand
CCTCCTGCATGAACCGTTTCTGGCCGGTACGCAGATTCGGGTAGGGGAAACGACAGTCCCGGCCGCTCTGCTCCCGGAAGCGCAGACTGCGCAGCTGATTGCCGGTAAATTCAGCATAAATGCGGCAGGTCTCCCGGAAGAAACGCTCCAGCTCCTTACGGCCGGCTGCCTGGTTGATTTCGACAGCGTCGCTGCCCTCCAGGCTGAGATAGGCCAAGCCGATCATGATTGACTCCAGATCGGGATGTTCAGCCAGATACAGCCAGGCATAAAGCCGGGCTTGCGCCCAATGCACCGGTTCGCCCCGGGGTGGCAGCTGATCGGCCGGACCGGTGAAGGATTTGGCTTCGACCAGCATCGGGCCGGCCGGNNCAGCGCCCGCCGATCTGCAGCGTCCAATCTTCAATCGTTAAGGTTGTGCCCAGTGCGACTTCCGTTTGCACGGTTCCCTCGGCATGGCGTTCGTTCAGCAGCTTGAAAAAACGCTGGTGCAGACGGACGCCGTCTGCAGGTGCCACGCCGCCGTAAACGGGGCCAGCCAGGCCGCCCTTGCGGTGAACCGTCTCCGCCAGTGCCCGGACCGCGATGCGGAAGGCCGGAGCCGACGTTTCGGATGGGATGTTGGCAGGATTATTGGTTATGATGTCAGTCGGTTCTGACATATTATTCTGTTACACGCTCCTTAATCATCAGGATGCTCGCGTCCCTCATCCAAATCTGCCAGTAATTCCGATAAAGCGCCGATCACCTTCAGACAACGGAATTGCGCGAATTCATCTTTCCCGGTAGTGCCGGTCGTGACAGCGATAAAATCAATCTGGGCCCAGCTGGCGGCCTCGGCATCGATCAGGCTATCGCCGACATAGAGTGAATCGCCGCCGGACGTATTCAGCCTTCTAAGAGCTGTCAGCAAGGCCTCCGGGTGCGGTTTGAGCTGCCGCACATCTTCGTTGCCGATAACAAGATCAACCAGGCCGGCGATGTGGAATTTTTCCAGAATTTCTTCAATAATATAGCGATGCTTGGTCGTCACGATTCCTGTCTTATATCCTTTGGCTTTGCAGACTGTCAGAAGCCTGATCGTATCGGGAAACAGATCGGTGCTGAGGGCCATGATCTGGTCGGCCTTCACCTGAAACAGCCGGGAAAACTGTTTGCCCTGCTCGGGATCACGGATTCCGGTCAGGTGAATGAAGGTGTTCGGCAGCGACATGCCGATGGTTTTGCGGATTTCATCTCTCGATCGCACCGGCAGCTGCATACCAGCCAGGGCATGATTGATCGATGCAACCACTCCGCCGGTCGAATCTCCCAAAGTGTAGTCGAAGTCGAAAATGTAAGATGAGTAACGCATATAAATCCTTTGCTCGTATATTCTTGCTTGCATTATATCAATTAAACGGGATAAACTAAAATGGATTCAGGAAGCTTCTCATTTATAATCTTGCGTCTTTTGGCCAGCGAGTATTATCATAGTAAGAATTGATTCCGCTTCTAAAACGTGGTTATATTAATGCGTTATGGAAACGAATCGAGTAAATTTGCAAAAATTTCGCAAGACATTCCTGCCGATGGGATGTTTTACCGGTGAACAGGTCCGGCTGTGGAAACCGGATTTCTGCCGGGACAATTTCGCGCGTTGGATCACCGCCGGTGAGATTCTGCGTTTGAAGCAGAATTTATATACGTTTCCCGAGTATCTGCAGATCCCGGACAGCGCTCTGTATTTTGCCAATCAGATCTACCGCCCGTCCTATATCAGCCTGCACACAGCATTGCACTTTTATGGCATGATACCAGAAGAAGTGGTTCAGTTTACATCGGTATCAACGCTCAAGACGGCATCCTTTCAAAATGCATTCGGATCTTATACCTACCATCATATCTCATCCGACTATATGTTCGGATATGAGCTGAAAAAGGGCGAGGGACAGGTACCATTCGTCATCCAAATGGCAACGCCTGAGAAGGCCATCATCGATCTGCTGCACCTTTATCCCGAGTACAGCACAACAGAAGACATGCTGAACCTCAGACTGGATGAAGACTATATGGAAAGCGAGATTGATCAGCAAAAAATGTTGGATTATGTAAATCGCATCCATTCTCCGACATTAACGAAGCGTGTCAATCTGCTCAGGGAGGCTTACGATCTTTTATGATAGAATCTGCTGACTTATCTTGAAAACTGCGGCTACAAGGTGGAATCAAAGGATAAGAAAAACGATAAGCTGACGGCCTTCCGGCGCAGCATCTATTTCCCGGAGCTGCTCTATTCGATGCATTTATCCGGATACAGGGAGCAACGCTTTCTGCTGAAGGTGAAAACGCAGGACCAGGGAATCGAATACCCATTAGAAACTGTATTTCTGAACCGCTGCGGCTTTCTATTCCCTTTGAAAGTTGCTCCGATATCTATTCTCTGTGCCATGAAGGTGATGACTGTTTTTACCCGTGGCAAGGGCAGGGACTTCTATGATCTCATGTTCCTTTTACTGCGTACGGAACCTGATTATCGTTTTCTCGAACAGAAAAACGGCATCTGCAATAAATCACAACTGATTGCGGAACTCATCAAGACAGCTGAAGCGACCGATTTGTCGCGGAGGTACCATGACTTTGAGCATCTGCTGATCGAAAAAGCCGACGCAGAAAGAATTCTGCGGTTTGGGGATTTGGTGAAGAGCCTGTAGTTTTATAGGTAAAATCCGGCTCTCACAGGATGGCTACGCCACCCTGCTGCGCCGGTTAGCATAAAAATGGCACTTCGCAAGAAGTGCCATTTTTATGCTTTGGTGCGGGAAACAGGACTTGAACNNCTGCCAATTCCGCCATTCCCGCGGGGCGAGATTTATCTTACAATAATGTTGGTAAAATTGCAAGAGATAAATTATAATTCCTGTTGTAGCTGCCCGATGATCAATCGGGCCTGAGGGAGGCGCCGGATGATCAATAAACTGGATGTATTCAAAGCCTTTTTGCGCGGCAAACGCATTGCCGTTCTTGGGGTTGGAATCAGCAATCGACCCTTGATCCGTTATATCGCAGGCCTGGGCGGATCAATCACCGCTTTCGACAAATTGGCTGCCGACGACCCGGTGCTCAGCCAGACCCGCCAGAGTTTTGAAAGCGAAGGCATCCTTTTGGACTGGAGTGTCGGCCCGGATTACCTGAGCCAGCTGAAAGGCTTCGACCTGATTTTCCGCACGCCGAAAATGCGCTGGGACTTGCCGGAATTGCGGGCGGAACGCGAACGCGGCGCGATCATCACCTCCGAGATGGAAGTTTTTATGGAATTATGTCCGGCAATCCTGTTCGGCATTACCGGCAGCGACGGCAAGACCACGACGACGACTTTAATCAGCCTGATCCTCCAACAAGCTGGCTATAAGGTCTACCTGGGCGGCAATATCGGTACGCCGCTGCTGGACCAGATCGACGCCATCAAGCCGGATGACAAGGTCGTCCTGGAGCTCTCCAGCTTCCAGCTGATGAGCATGCGCAAGAGCCCGGATATTGCGGTGATCACCAACATCACGCCCAATCATCTGGACGTGCACAAGGACTACCAGGAGTACATCGACGCCAAGCGGAATATTCTTTTATACCAGCCATTTTATGGTCGCCTGGTCCTCAACGGCGGCAATTACGAAACCCGCTCGCTCAGCCCGGAAGCCCGCGGCCAGGTCGTTTGGTTTGGTTTGAATGACCAGACGATCCGGGAAGGCTGCCTGGTCGTCGACGACCAGCTGGTGTGGCGCAGCCAGGGCCAGGAAATCCCGATCCTGAACAGCCGGGACATCAAAATCCCCGGCCGCCATAACGTCGAGAATTACCTGGCCGCCATCGCCGCCGTCTGGCCTTATGTGCAGGTATCGGACATTGTGGCGGTCGCCAGGACCTTCGGCGGGGTTGAGCATCGGCTGGAACTGGTCCGCGAGCTGGACGGCGTCCGCTATTACAACAGTTCGATCGACACCAGCCCGACCCGGACCAAGGCCGCCCTGCGGGCTTTGGCCGACCGCCAGGAGAAGGTTGTGCTGATCGCCGGCGGCCAGGATAAAAAATGCGATTATTCCGGCCTCGGCGAAGCCATCGTCGCGGTGTCGCGCAAGATCATCCTCTGCGGCGCCAACTCAGATCTGATCGAAGCCAGCATCCAGCGGGAAGCAGCTTTCAAGGGCGTCGATTATGACGACTTGCAGATCATCCATTGCCCAAGTTACGAGGATGCCGTGCAAAAAGCCCGGGAAATCGCCTGCTACGGCGAGATCGTCGTCCTGTCGCCGGCGGGCACCAGTTATGATTCCTTCCGCCATTTTGAGGAACGGGGCAACCTGTTCAAGCATCTGGTCAATCATTTGAAATAAAACAACTCCCGGTCAGTCCGCCAGCCAAAGCCTGAAATAAGCATTTTTCCGGGCCATCTCAGCGTCTGACTGCGGTTCTGGGCAGATGAAGCGCGGCTCCTGACCAAGCGCCGCCAGGTCAAGCGCCGGGCAATCATTAAAAAAGTCAGGTTTTGTGGCGATATGATCAAGTATTATCCGGCTGCTTAAGATACAATAGGCTTAATGTCAGGCATAAGGGAGCGGTGAATGATGATTATCGATTGCCACAATCATCCGGATTGGTACGGATACACCCTTGAAAAATTTATCGCCAATATGGACCAGAACCAGATCGACAAGACCTGGATCCTCAGCTGGGAAGCCCCCCGTAATGAATGCGAACCGGAAGGCTCGCATCTGTTTCCCGGCACCGGCGATGACGGGCCGGTTCCATTTTCGCTCTGCCTGGCCTTTAAAGAAAAAGCGCCCGACCGTTTTATCCTCGGTTACGCCCCTGATCCGCGGCGGCCGGAAGCGATCGACAAGCTGGCCTTCGCCATCAGCGCCTGGGGTGTCCGGGTCTGCGGCGAGATCAAGCTCCGGATGATGTATGATAATCCGGACGCGCTGCGCCTGTTCCGTTTTTGCGGAGAAAAGGGCTTGCCGGTGCTTGTGCACATCGACTATGAATTTGCCACCGGCAAAAAATTCCCGCGACCCAACTGGTGGTACGGCGGCGGCATCGGCGCCTTTGAGCGCGCCATAGCGGCTTGTCCGAATACGAACTTCCTGGGCCATGCACCTGGATTCTGGGCCCACATCTCCGGCGACGACCAGTATGACAAGGTGGCCTATCCCAAAGGTCCGGTTCTGCCCGGCGGCAAGCTGCCGGAACTTCTCGACCGCTATCCCAATCTCTACTGCGACCTGTCAGCCGGTTCCGGCTGCAACGCGCTGAAACGTGACCCCGCTTTCGCCCGGGAATTCCTGATCCGGTATCAGGACCGGGTCCTCTATGGCCGGGATTATTTTGATACGCGGCACCAGGACTTTATCAACTCGATTGGATTGCCGGAAGACGTTTTGAACAAGATATACTCAGGCAATGCATTGAGGCTGGTGCCGCAGCACTAAAGTCACCTGGTATTGAACTGCACATGCCAGGCATCTTGAGAAAAAAAGAGAGCATCTTTTCAGATGCTCTCTTTGGTGGGGGGAGGTGGATTCGAACCATCGAAGTCGTCGACAACAGATTTACAGTCTGCNNCGGTTATGAGCCGGCTGCTCTGACCAACTGAGCTAAAGGCCCATCTTTTTCCAAACGCGCCGCTCTGATCGGAGCGACAAGGGGAATTATATAGAATTATCATCGTGATTGTCAAGTGTTTTTGACTCCGTTGCCAGTAAATCGCCGGGAAATCGCTGCACAATCGTTGAAAATTGTCTCACTGATTCAGGTCTGTTACAATAAGAGGAGAATAACCGGCAAGGAGTGGACCATCCATGAACAAGGGAAAGCAAATCCTGATTATCGGGGCGGGGCTGGCCGGGGCTGTAGCGGCCCGGATATTGGCCGAGAATGATTGTCAGGTCACCTTGCTCGAGCAGCGCGGCCAGGTTGGCGGCAATTGCCATGATGAGAGAAGCCCGGATGGAATTACCTTTCATAACTATGGCCCGCATATATTTCACACTAACAATCGCGAGGCCTGGCTCTTTGTCAACCGTTTCAGCGCTTTCCGGCATTACCAGCACCGGGTGCTGTCCTATGTCGACGGCCAGATGATCCCTTTCCCGATCAACCGCGATTCCATCTGCCAGCTGTACGGCCTGGACCTGGACATCTACGGCGTAGCGGACTTTCTGGAAAAAGAGGTTGCCCGCTCCTCTTTCAACAACCCGCCGCAAAACTTCCGCGATGTGGTGGTCAGCCAGGTCGGCGAAATCCTTTATGAGAAATTTTTCCACAATTATACCTATAAGCAATGGGAAACCGATCCGCGCGAACTGTCGGCGGAAATCGCCGGCCGCATTCCGGTGCGCCAAAACCGTGACGACCGCTATTTCACCGATCGGTATCAGGGGATACCGGAAGCCGGATACACACGCTTGATTGAGAATATGCTCGACCATGCCCGGATCAAGGTGATTCTGGATACGGATTACCTGGCCAACCGGGCTGCCTGGGACAGGGGACCTTTTGATCTGCTGATCTATACCGGCAAGCTGGATGCCTATTTCGATTATGCTTACGGCCGTCTGGCCTACCGGTCGGTCAAGTTTGAATTTCTCACCCTCCCGGTGGAACGCTATCAGCCGGCCGGCGTAGTCAATTACCCCAACGATTATGATTTCACCCGCATTACCGAATATAAACACTTGACCGGCGAGAAATCCGCTTTGACCGTCATCTGCCGGGAATACCCGACTGCGGATGGCGTCCCGTGCTATGTAATCTTAAATGCGGAGAACATCGGCAAGCGCCAGGCTTATCTCGACCATGTCCAGGAACTGGAAGCCGCCGGAAGCCACCTGTTTGCCGGGCGACTGGCCGAGTACCGCTACTACAACATGGACCAGGTCATAGTGTCAGTCATGGAGAAGCTGGCCGCCTGGATGCAGGCTGTCAGCTAATCAGGCGCTGAATGCCATAGACAGCGGCGCCAGCCAGCAAACCGATGCCACTGGCCAGCAGATGCGCTGCCCGCTGCGAAAAATGTATCTGCCGGCTGCCGATGAGCTGCGAGTCTC
>DOFA01000298.1 GCA_003532195.1 Clostridiales bacterium | reverse complement strand
TTCGGTCTGGCCAAAGACGATGGTGATTTCCTTCATGTTCATCTTGTCCACAACGTCCTGCATGACCTTGACCGGACAAGGGCTGCCGGCCATGATGCCGGTCCGCACCTGCGAGAAGTCTGTTTTGGCAAAATCTTCATGTTCGAGCATGGCGATGAACATCGTCGGCACACCGTGAAAGGCCGTGATTTTCTCCTGGTTGATGCAGGCAAGCGATAGTTTCGGGGAAAACGCCGGCATCGGCGACATGGTCACACCGTGCGTCATCGACGCTGTCATCGCCAGCACCATGCCGAAGCAATGGAACATCGGCACGTGGATCATCATGCGATCGGCTGTGGATAAGTCCATGCAGTCGCCGATGCACTTGCCGTTGTTGACCACGTTGTAGTGGGTCAGCATGACGCCTTTGGGAAAGCCGGTCGTGCCGGACGTATACTGCATGTTGCAGACATCGTGCTTGTTCAGGGCAAAGGCGCGCCGCTGGACCTCCTCCAGCGGCACCCGGTCCGCCAGGGCCAGGGCGTCGTCCCAGGTCAGGCAGCCAGGCTGCCGCGAATCGACGGTGATGATGTTGCGCAGGAAGGGCAGCTTGCGCAGGTGCAGCGGCCGGCCGGCTTCAGCAGCCGCCAGTTCCGGGCACAGCTCGCGGATGATGCCGACATAGTTTGAATCCTTATACCCGTCGATCATGACCAGCGTATGCGTATCCGACTGGCGCAGCAGATATTCCGCCTCGTAAATCTTGTAGGCGGAATTGACGGTGACCAGGACGGCGCCGATTTTGGTGGTTGCCCAGAAAGTGATGAACCACTGCGGCACATTGGTCGCCCAGATGGCGACGTGGTCGCCGGGCTTGACGCCCAGGGCGATCAGGGAGCGGGCAAAGGTGTTGACATCCTCGCGGAATTCAGCATAGGTGCGGGTATAATCCAAAACAGTATAGCGGAAAGCATATTGGTCCGGGAACTCATCGACCATCCGGTCGAGAACCTGGGGGAAGGTCAGGTCGATCAGCGTGTCTTTCTCCCAGACAAATTTGCCGGTTCCGGCCCGGTTTTCATACAGGCGCCCTTTGACGACTTGTTTTTCCAGGTATCGGCCCATAAAATTGGCAAAATGCGGGAAGACCACGCCGGCGTCGTCGAGATCGGCGGCCCAGCGCTTAACCCATTCGAGTGAAACATAACCGTCGTAATTGATCGATCGCAGAGCCTGCATGATCTCGTCAAAAGGCAGGTCGCCTTCGCCCATCAGCCGGTAGCGGACCTGGCCGTTTTCCACGACTGAGTCTTTGACATGGATATATTTAATGTAGGCGCCCAGATTCTTGACGGTCGCCGCCGGCTTTTCTCCGGCATGGCGGTAGGGGTGATGGACATCCCACAACGCGGCTACGGCATCGCTGGCTGCCTGGTCGAGCAATTGGGCCAACCGGGCCGTGTCGGCATAAACGCCGTTGGTTTCGACGAGCAGGGTCACGTTTTTCGCCTCGGCAACCGGAATCAGGCGCCGCAGCGTTTCCAGCACGACCGCATCGTCGACTTCGCCCCGGGCTTGCGGATCCTGGTCGGCCAGAACGCGGACAAAAGGGGTCCGCAACTGGCTGGCCAGATCGATGTAAGAAACAATCTCCTCAAAGTTCGCGTCCGCGCTGCCGGCGAATTTCAAGCAGCAGCCCGAGGACAGGCAGGGGATTTCCAGGCGCAGCCTGGCCAGGAGCTTCACGGTCTGCGGCAGCTCGGCACCGGTAAACGGCGGCGCCTTGACCGTGTAAATCTCGTCGCCCAGGCCGCGGATCTCGATCCCGTCGTATCCCAGGTCTTTGGCCATCGAATAGATGTCAGGCCAGGAAAAGTCAGGGCAGCCCAGAGTTGAAAATGCAATTTTCATAATCCTCTCCTGTCAGGCAACAAAAATGCCCCCGCCTCTGCTTGATTTTGCAAGAGACGAAAGCAGTGCTTCCGCGGTACCACTCCTGTTGGCATGAAACCCATGCCCGCTTTGCCGATATCGGGCCCTGGCGGACCCATATCCTCTCCTGATAACGGTGAGAAACCCGTTCGCCTTATGCTATCAGACCGGGCATGGCTTGTCAAGAATTCGCCGGCCTTCGACAGAGTCGGCAGAGTCGGCCGGAGTCGACTGGCGGCAGAACAAACCGGGTTAAGCCGGGGTCAGGCCGGAAAGGCAGCAAAGAACGATTAAACAATTTCTATACTAACAGGTAGAACCAGTTGAGGGGCCGGCATCCTGATCGATCCAGGCTGTTTGGCGAAGCCCCGGGTCGGCCTGCAACTGAACGATATTCAGAGGATGAAGTAAACTCCATTCATTGTGACCGAGGAGAACTCGCGGTTATAATCGGGCCATAAAGGATGCGGGTGATCAAATGATCAAGAAGAATTCGATCAAACTTCTCGACAATCCCAAGAAGCCAAAATCGGAATGGGTGCTTTTTTGGCTGATCCTGCCCCTGGTGATTTGGACGATCATCACCTGTTATATTCCGATTGCCGGCTGGTCCTATGCGTTTATTGATTATCGGCTCGGCCGTTCACCGTTCACGAGTCCTTTTGTCGGGCTGGATAATTTCAAGCAGATGTTTTCGTCGACCAGCCGTCTGCCGCGAGCCTTGCGCAATACCCTGATTCCCAACCTCATGGGTTATTCCTTGTGCTGGCTGCCCGTCGCTTTTGCCATATGCATCACGGAACTGCGCAAAGTCTGGCTGCGCAAAACCGTGCAAGTCATTACCACCATACCGAACTTTATCAGCTGGGTCATGGTATTCGGATTGATGTTCGCCCTAATCTCCAATGACGGCGTGATCAATATCTGGCTCTTGCGCCTGGGCTTGATCAACAAGTCGATCAACCTGCTGGGCAATGTGAAAATTGCCTATATCTTGCAAACCATGCTTAATACCTGGAAGGGATTGGGTTTTTCCGCGGTCATCTATCTGGCGGCAATCGCCGGCATCGACCAGGAGTTGTATGATGCCGCCATGATCGACGGAGCAGGGCGTTACAAGTGCGCCATCCATATTACCGTGCCGGGAATCCTGCCCACCTTTTTCGTGCAGATGGTGCTCAACATCAGTTATTTCTTTGCTTCCGGCATGGATTACCCGCTGATTTTCGCCAATCCGCTCACCAACCCGAAACTCGAGAATA